>NZ_JADEXT010000098.1:0-8989 GCF_015206985.1 Nostoc sp. LEGE 12447
GTGCTTTGATTCCTTCGTTCTCTCATCTGAAGTGGATGTTTGAGTGGTTTATCCGACACACGACCTTTGATTTCCCCACCCTTCAAATGTACGGAGCTTTTTCAGAAATCAAATATTAGTCCTATAGCAACCATACCCCTCAATCCAGGTATTATTCATACTGAGATGCTTTCTATTAGCTTTGGAGAAGAAGCTGCTGATTATACACCGATGTCCGATTGGGTATTGAAAGCTGTTCCATTTATTCTCACTTTAAAACCCAAAGATAATGGGACTCCCTTAAGCATTTCATAAAATTGGTCATGTGTGAATTGCTTTGACTGTCCTTGAGCGCTTACAGAAGAGGGACGGGGAATTTTGCCGAATTTGTTAAAAAAGTTGGAACTAATTTGAAATATTAATAATTTTTGGTTCAATTACTGTACCGTCCAGAAGCAAAACGATCTCACTGCGATCTAAATAACAAATATGCTTATCAATTACTGGGACAAACACAATATGCCAATACCATAGAAATGGCTTTGGATGAGGTTGCAGAGATTTAATCGAGGCAGCTATACATACATAAGAGTTGAATTGAGGTCGCTTTCGATAAGCTTCAGCCCGACCAATTTGAATAGCCTCGCTTATTGATAAAGGCACTGCTGACAATTCAGGATTCCAGGTGGAAACTTTTTTTAAAAGTGAGAGGGACACCTCGAAGTAAAGCTTCTCTTCTTCTGTACTGCAAACTAGCAGAGTAATTATTATATCTTCAAGCATCAAAGCAATTTTTAGATTATCCTACTTAATAAAAAAATTAATAACAAATAAGCTTAATTGTCAATAATTTGCTAATTAATGATCGTATATCTAAACCTACTTGTCAATAGCATTTGAGATGCACTTACACTGAGAAATTAACATTTATGTTTTGGTTAACATAGAAATTACCCTTCTTTTGAAAACAAAGTATCCAAATCTATGGGAAATACGAGTCCCTTGCTGAAAAATTTATGTTTTTCGGGCAGATGCCCTAGTATAGTCTAGTTGCACAGATGCAAGTATTAAGCGATCGCTTCTTTCCTGATAACTGTACTTCAAGATTGTTTTGCGGTTTTGACTCCTAATAAGCAGATAATAGATGGTTGAGAGTTCTCGCTTATGCAGATAATAGATGGTTGAGAGTTCTCGCTTATTAGGAACAGCGTTGAAAAACTTATCAGCTGATAAAGGCACAATCTTAGTAGTAGATGACGAAGCCAGCATCCGGCGGATTTTACAGACGCGTCTAGAAATGATTGGCTACAGCGTAGTGACAGCTAGTGATGGTGAAGAAGCGTTGTCAGTTTTTCGCTTGTTGACCCCTGATTTGATAGTTCTGGATGTAATGATGCCAAAGCTGGATGGCTACGGTGTGTGCCAAGAATTACGGAGAGAGTCAGATGTGCCAATCATCATGCTCACAGCTTTAGGAGATGTAGCAGACCGAATCACTGGGTTGGAGTTAGGTGCTGATGACTACATGACGAAACCTTTCTCACCCAAGGAACTGGAAGCTCGAATTGCCTGTGTACTAAAACGGCGCTCTCACAAAACCAGCATTAATAGTATTCCTAACTCTGGGATAATCCATCTGGGCAATCTCAAAATCGATATCAATAAGCGGCAAGTCCACAAAAATGAGCAACGCATTCGGTTGACAGGTGTGGAGTTTAGCTTATTAGAGTTGTTAGTGAATCATTCGGGAAAGATTTTTTCAAGGGTTGAAATATTACAGCAATTGTGGGGCTTTGTACCAGAGATGAATACAGACACTCGTGTGGTAGATGTGCATATTTCGCGGTTACGGACAAAGGTAGAATCCGATCCCAACGGCCCAGAATTCATTATTACAGCAAGAGGTAGTGGTTATTTTTTCTCACGAATTATTGATTCAGAACACGATTGAAGAAGAAATTAGAAGTCAAAATGCTGAAAATTTTAGAAACAACACCAAATCGACTTGTCATCAAGTCAGAAAGAAGAAATTTTGATACCAAGAAAAGAGTCCTTTTTATTTATGTTGCTATTTACTTTTTATTAATCTCTACATTCAAAAAATGGACAATATTTGGTCTGAGTCAGAAAGCAGTGGAATCAATATATCAGATGATAGCTTATCCTCCGCTTTATTATTTTAGTTCTATAGCACTAATTATCTGTGTGTGCTTTCTATTCGCTATGATGATTGTAGACTTTCATCTCCCAGTTAGAACTATTATCTTTGACGGCAATAGTAATCTTTTAACAATCAAGTATACCTATCTGTTCTGGCATTATAAGAAAGACTATTTTCTCAATGAAATAGAATCAATTCAGTGGTTTCCAGAGACAATTTACGCAGTCTCATCGGGCATATTACCCGTTCAAATTTTAAAACTCATTCGTAGGAAACCCTATGGCAAAACGGATCTAATACGGCTCTACAAGACTGTACATCCTGAACTCCAAGAAATAAGTACTATAGTCGATGTTATTCATCGATTCCTTCTAGGTCTTAGACAAAGCAACAAGAAATAATGCAACGCATGATCGGATCAAGCAGTTCAGGGATGGTAAGCGTGTTCGGTAGGTTCAGAGGGCAAGGCATCTCATCTGCACCTTCGTTCAAGAACTCCTTTGCTGTCAAGGGCAAAGAGTTGTCTTAACCGAACCGTATTGGTATAACGTCGGACAAAAGTGATATAACCCCGGATCAACGCAGATTAATTAAATATCTAAAAAAATGGCAAGTTTATCAAAAGATTATTCATTGCAATATAACAGTTAACCCAAATTAAGTTTTTATACAAATATTTTAGTTAATTTTTTAAGTTAAATCTAAAAATATCAACAAGTTTGATAAATATATCAAAATATTTTGCATTGTACTTCAAAATTAAATTATATAAATTTTAGATGTAAGTAGCATTGATGAAAAATTTGTTATCTATACGTTGAGATAACTAAATAATCTAGTAGTTACTAACTAGTGTTGCTAACGTTCAAGTCATTAAATAAACTTAAGTTTTGTCTATTTAATGTTGCAATGCTAACAAGATTATTATTCAATAATGAGGATTAATCTAATGGCAGAAAATTCAAGTAATAGTGGGAACAATTCAATTTCACAATCACCCTTCGGTCGATTGGAAGGAGTTCTCGGTAAAGAAGGCCTCACCAAGATATTTAGTGGTATTGGTAATGGAGAAGGTGGTGGTATTGGTGGCAGTAGCCCATTTGGTGATGGCGGTGGCAGTAAGCCTGATTTAGCCTATGGTGGTAATCCTTTCGCTGGCGACAACTTCTGGAATATCTTTGCAGGGGGTGTCAACCCATCCGCAGGTGGTAGTAACCAAGGTAGTGGTAGCGATCCTTTGACTGGTGCTAGTAACCATACCTATGGTATTAGCACAAGTGGAATACCGAACGGGTTCGATTTGAGAGTTACTATTGACAAGCTAGTTGACTCAAAGTTTGACAAGGAAGTGGGTAGTGGAGGAATCCCATCATTTGGTAGTGGAGGAATCCCATCATTTGGTAGTGGAGGAATCCCATTATTTGGTGGTCAATAAATCCTGTTCGCTTAATAGAATCCTTGGGAAAATGAGCAAATAAATAGAAGGAACAATAATGAGTTATTCAGTACATAGTATGCTAGTACAGTTTGACGCAAATAAACATACTATTCGATAAAGCTCAAAAGTGTGTCTTGTCAGTGATGTGCCTTCTGCATTACTGTATTAGCTTGCTAGCTTATACCCTAAAACTCTTTACAGGTAGGAATTTAAGCAATATTTTCTGTTAGTTTGACAGTAAAATTATTAAAGCCTTTATTTTAGAGAGATTTTGGGTTAGTAAAATTTTAACTGTTATAAAAAGTAGTGAAGTCCCATAAATTTTTAACTAAAAATAGGAAAATTAGTGCTAATGGAAAAGTCTGCTGTCAATCCCCTTAATGGTGGAGTTAATCCCTTAAGTGCAGGTGTCCCTAACAGCGTAGGTTCCTTTGCAGCTAATGGCAGTTTGTCTGCTGAAGGCAGCCCGTTGATAGGTGGTAGCAATCTGTTATTAAGTAACGGTAACAATCCCATTCCAGGTAGCGGTATTAACCCCTTTGCAGGCGATGCTGGCAGTGGGCTTTAGCAATTAATATTTGATCGATTAAAGTCAATTTTAGGTGATAACTTTTTCAAAGGTATTGATAACACATTGGCAGGAGGTAGTAACCCGTTTGCAGGCAGTGGGTATCCAATTCCAAGTGGGGCTACCAACCCATTTGCAGGTAGCAGTAATCCTATAGCAGGTGCTGGAAGTCTGCTTCAACAATCGCCTTTCGATCCATTGAAAGAAGTCCTTGGTAACAATATGTCCTTTGGTAATACTGGGAATACATCTAATACTGGTAGCCAAACCTTTAATGAGGGCAACGCACCGATTGGGAATGGTAACAAGGACTTTGGTAATAATAACGCAACTATTGGTAATTTTAACTCGGATTATGACAGTAACAGCGCAACCATTGGTAATGGTAACTGGAACTTTAATAATGACAACGCAACCATTGGTAATGGAAACTGGCTATTTGGAAACGGTAACACAACCCTTGGTAATGGCAACTGGTATTGGGACAACGGCAGTAATAATGCAACTCTAGGTAATGGTAATTGGCACTTTGGTAGTGACAACGCAACCATTGGTAATGGCAATTGGGACTTCGGTACTAATAACACAATTATTGGTAATGGTAACTGGGTTTTTACCAATGGAAATGAAATTATTGGTAATGGCAATTGGTTAACTGAGACTGACAACACAACGATTGGAAGCGTCAACAATATCAGCAGTTTAAATTTATCCCCACAAAGGATCAAAACTGATGTTAATAATCTGATAGACTCTCTTATAGGTAAAATAGGTCAAAATTTTCTTGGGTTCACAGGAGATTTTGATGAATCGAGTAGCCAACCGTTTAACCGCCTCATCTCTTCTAAAAGTGTTGGTAATGACACTAATATATCTGGCGATATTGAGCAACTTTTGGAATCACTCAGCCCAATTCAAGGAAATTTCATCAATTATCAGCCTGTGCAAAACCCTCAGCCTGTCCCAGAATCTGTTTCTTCAGTATCGTTGATAGTAATGGTACTTCTGTGTTTGCTGTTGTCCCTGTTCAAAAAACAACAACACTGTTAACGTAACCTGAGTTCGGGATAAGGAAAAGGACAGGTAGTAAGCTGAAAATAGCGTTAAATCCAGCAACCTGTCCTATGTCGGGTATCGGTTTTATCGATTCTACCAGCTTGAAAGTCTGCCATAATCGTCGCATTTCTAGGCATAAAGTGTTCGACGGTTTAGCCTCTCGTGGCAAGACTTCTGTCGATTGGTTTTTTGGTTTCAAGCTGCATCTTGTAGTGAATGAGTTTGGTCAACTCTTAAATGTGACTATCACCCCTGGTAATGTTGATGACCGTCAACCAGTACCTGATTTACTCAGCAATCTGTTTGGCAAAATATGCAGCTGATAGAGGTTATGTCTCCCAGAAACTGGCGGCTCAACTTTTAGCCGATTTTGGGATTCAGTTTTTTGCCAAACCCCGTCGCAATATGAAAAATAAGTTGATGCGTCTTCATGACAAGCTTTTATCCCGTAAACGCTACATTATTGAGACCATTAACGACCAACTCAAAAACATTTCTCAGATTGAACACTCTCGGCATCGTAGCCCAGTCAATTTTTGCGTTAATGTTCTGTGCGGTTTGATTGCTTATTGTCATTAACCTAAGAAACCTAGCCTTCAATTCAATACCTCTGCCAATTTACAAGGGTTCAACGCCAGTAGAAACGGGATGAATACGTCCTAAAGCAGTAAGCTTGGCAAAAATCCGGGTTAATAAAATAGGCTCAGGGATTTCGGGAAGCATTTTTAAGATTTCATGGACATATCGAAAGCCACAATAATGAGCCTTAAGATCAATAATGCCGGAGTCGGGATTAAGGGTGCGAAAATCAGCGAGAAGATGATGAGATAAATTAACCATAAAGAATGCTAAATTAGCAGCATTAGTCACCGCAGTTTGACCGATGTTCATAAAGTCTTCCAATCCCCAAAATTGCTTGGCATCACGGAAGTTAAACTCGATTTGAAAGCGCAGTTTGTAGTAGTCAATTATTTTCTCAGATGACAATTTTAGGTCACTAGAAAAAAGAATGATGTGACTGCGAGCATTAGTTTTCAGATTTATTTTCACCAAAATAACTACATTCAGGCACTGGGAAAATTCTTTGTGCAGTAAACTAACTTGGTAAGTATCGGTTTGGACATCCTCTTCAATACTACTTTAACGCAAATATTCATCAGAAATATTACGCCAGTCCAGTTTCTCCCCGTATTTACGGCGTGAACGATGATTGGGGTCAGGATTTTGGTAAGGTATGTATAATGCTGAATCATGGCGTAACTTGGAAATTATATGCAAGTTGACCTGTCGAGCCATCTGCAAAGCATTATTGTTTCCAAAATGACCATCTAAGACTAAGTAAGTGAGTGGGATAAAGTTAGCTATCAACAAGACTTGCTCACTAATCATCTTCTTAATTTTTAGTAATTCAGATGTGAGAATTACTTCGGTCTTGTTTTTGTTTTTACTCCCTTTTGGTCGTCCACGTCCACGTTTTTCTTTGGCTTTTATTTCTGGTTTTGGCGATACACTACTTTTTTCTATATCGCTCTTTATCACCTGTTCTATTTGAATCGGAAATGAGTGTCTTTGTTCGACACTTACTAGCGATAAAGTAATATTGATAGACCTGATATTGGTTTACTTACTAGGCTGGAAAAGAACCTATCTAATCCATAAGTCTGTTTACCTGATTTGCTGACTACAACTTCATCTCCTGCAAGTAAATATACCTCATTTGCACGAAACAAATGCTTGCGGAAAAATAGCCAAAATAACGTCGCCCAAGGTATTACTGTATGAAAAAACCTCAATATTGTCCGATAACTGCCACCAATCCCTGCCCAACGTGATATTCCTAACATAGTGACTCGGCCGTTCATTGCTAACATAGCCAAGATTATTTGGTTCAACTGCCGCATTGTTGTAGCGTTTATCTGCGGTAGCAGACATTGTAAGAGTGATAGGATGTCGAACATGGGCGAATTGTAGTTTTTGAGTTGTCGTTTGGGAAGACAACAACTCTACTACAGAGCGCCCTCTCTCTTCATACTCTTGTTTTGGCGAAGGTATTGTTATTACTACAAGATTGCCAGGGCAGAAGATGACCGCCCAGTTGAAGCGAATCGAGTTCGCAAATCGATTGGTGCAGAAACCTCGTTTGCACAGGATTTGAGCGATGTCGGTCAAATGTTGCAAGAACTCGAACATGATTGCTCAAATTGTCGAGCAAAGGTTAGAGAAGCATGAAACACGAGGCCGCACATTAACGTTAAAAGTCAAGTTCTCTGATTATCAGCGTTTAACCCGTAGTAAGACAATGCTTACTCCCATTAGTGGACTATCTACGATTTTTGAGATAGCTAAAGGACTGTTTGAGTCGATTGATCTGGAGAATCGTACTATCAGATTGTTGGGGATTTCGTTGTCTAACCTGGATAACGCCAAACAAACCCAAGTCATTCAACTGCCACTATTTCAAAATGCAGGCATTATTTTTTAGCGTAGAGCGTAGCCCACACTTCTCAATACTTTAACTGCGCTCAGTACAAGAAGCTCAGTTACCGTCGTAAGCATTTTACAAGCTCATTAGTGACTGCAATTGTGTGTCTGAATTATCTCCCAATTCTTGTTGTAATTGGGATAGTTGGTTTTCTAACGCTTCAGCAGTATGAATGAGATTCGATTCTTGGGCTATTTTTAGCTGGGTTTCTTTAATAGAGATTTTTCTCACTAGTTCATTCACTGCATCGACTGAATCATCATTTTCAGTAATCATAGCTGAATTACGATTCCTCTAAATTCTGTTTTGAGATTTAATACTCTGCTTCAATTTGATAAAGGGCAGGATTAGCTTCAATAGGTAATTGTTGTTCAAAAATCTCCTTTTGGGAAATACGTTTAGAGAATGCCGAAAGACATGCTTTTTTACTAGACCATTTTGCAATATTAATAAATTGAAACCTCTCGGTTGGGTCAAGACTGCGATGTAACGCCAGTATCGATAAACCCTGGTTCATTTTTCATCAACTGAGTAGTCTGATTCCATTTCCGAGGGAAATCATCTTCCAAACCTCTCCGAACAGAGAAGCCAAAGCGACCAAAACAAAACTCTTACCACGCACACCGACATAATACTCCTACTATAGATAATGAAGCGAAAGCGATCTCCAAACATTTAGAAGCTTTATTAACCCCAGCTATTTTTGCCGGGCAAAAATATTATAAGCAGTTGGGATGTCGAGACAGGATTCTGAATTTATTGGCTATTTTATGCAGTATTAGTTGATTTAGGGGACGCGGTTGCTGATGAATTATCTCTGCCATTTGACCGCATTTCTCTGGAGATCTCCCAAACGTTTACGCTTCCATTTAGCAGCAAGATTAAAGCTAATAAAACAATAGTACTCTTTGTATATTTAATACCTTGATAAAAGAAAGTCCAGGTGCTAAACCTAAATCTCTTAATTGCAGCCAAATTTCCGGTTCTATTTCTATAAATGCATCTTTTTTTAAGCGTAAACAGAAATATACTTTCTGCTCTGTCAGCCAGTTAGCCAGTTTTATTGAACAAAATTCCCGATCTCCTAACACTACAGTTTTATAATTTTTAAAAAGCAGCAATGCTTTTTTGAATACTGCTTCTTATTCATCAAAATTGCTTGAACCTAATTTGTCTAATATAGGACTAATATTTGATTTCTGAAAAAGCTCCGTACATTTGAAGGGTGGGGAAATCAAAGGTCGTGTGTCGGATAAACCACTCAAACATCCACTTCAGATGAGAGAACGAAGGAATCAAAGCACA
>NZ_JADEXT010000099.1:0-8961 GCF_015206985.1 Nostoc sp. LEGE 12447
ATTGGCGACTTTTTCTAACAGGACGACCAGATTTAGCGACTATTGTACGAGAGCGTTCTTCTCGACTTGCTTGCAAGACCCAAAGCCGTTGTCGCTTAATGGATGAAGATGACTAAGCCCAGTTTCACAATAAACGATGTCTTACTGCACACTTAATTGAAATTGTGACTCGTGAAGGAGCAAAAACAGAACAATACAATCTTTCATAATCTATGGAAAAAAAACTCAAGCTATTTGTTATCTGCGGATTAGTAGGATTAATGTCTGGCGCTTCGGTTTTGTATAAATCCTTTGCCAAAAATCAACCCTTACAGGCGAGCGCCAATCAACCACAAACACTAATAGCTCAAGCAAACAGTACCACACCACCACAGTCAGCAATGACAGGATGGTTAGGTTTTGCAACTACAGTAAACAAAAATGGCACATTTTTGCCTTTGTTGCCTGTGAATGCAGATCCCCAGGTTGCACTTTTCTCAGATGCATGGGATCAAGTCAAACCCGGTACATCTTTAGTTGGTATCGCTGGAGGAATCAAACAACAGGTAAAATTTCGTCGTTCTCAAGAAGAACCTTTTGGTTGTGATAATAATAAAACGAAAATGGCAACGTTTACCGCAGCTAAACGTTTTGGAGAAGGGCCTGTTTGGCTTTTACCCGTGAACCTAGCCAAAGAAGCAAAATCGCTGACTTTGCAAGCGTTGAATTTATCTGAAGTTCCTACGAGCGTATTACCTGTAAACAAACGCAAACCATCAGTTGCACGCGCTTGGAAAGCTGGGGAAGCAACTGTTGTGATGCAGAAACAAAGTAAAGATCAAGTGCGCTTAAGTATATTAATCAATTCTCGGATAGCTTACAATGCAGTGGAGAAAAAGTCATATATGCAAGGTGGCGACCCTGAGCCTGTTAAATTTCCTAAATTTGACGGTACACCAGGAATACCTTTTCCAATTGGCGCTTTTCAGGCTAACGCTAAATCAGCACCCATGATTGTATTTTGGCAACCTAGTTATGAAGGTCAAGGTTACAGCGTCGTTGCATCTGTGAAGGGCAAAATGCAGAAAGTTGATGAGAACGCAATCTATTTCTGCGCTTTCTAAGAAAATATTCATAGATTACGCCATGTGCGACTTTCTCTCAAATCTTACGAACTCTATCCCCAGATTTCCTTACTTAGTTAGCACGCCATTACCAGCAACCATGTTCTGTGGCCTGCCAAGGAAGAAGCTCAAAATCACAGTTGCCGTCTGTGATGCGTTGACTGATGCTGACCTCTAAACTTTGTAATGCCAACTTCAAGATTATTCGTTTTTTGCATAAAGCACGAAAATTGAGGTGAATAGTATTATATAACTGTACTTACTATGGATAAACTGGGGACAACACTAATTGTCTCCTATATAATTTACTCTATTAAAAACTGCTCCAGCTTTCGTCTAGGGCAGTTTTATATTGTGTGGTAGAAGCCAGATTCTGAACCCTAGCCAATGGTGAATCATTTACCTGTTGTCAGCAATTTGTCTATGTTATTTTTTTTACCTTGCTGCTCTGCTTATTTCAACATAGGTTTTAAGTATTCTGCTTCGCTGAACTAATTGCATCCAATAAAAACAAACCTACATCTTTATGCAATGGTTCATTATGCTGTGGACAAGCCGTTGAATGTAAGCATCTTGGACAACCAGCTTCACAATCACATTCGGCATCTTATGCGTAAGATGCAGCAGCAAATTTTGTGAAGTCGGAGAAAATAGCTTCTGCTGCCCCATTTCCACCTTCACAGGTGTCAAAAAAGTAACCAATGTTTCTGCTTTCTTTTTGTATGGACAATTCATCTACATCCAAACTAGAGGATAAAACTACCAAAGGCACAGCTTTAACTATCTGGTGCTGGATACTATGCAATGCCGTCATTTCAGCACTGCTACTCCACAAGGATTGATAAAGTTCTGGAACCTCACCTCCATTAGCGGTCATAATTTCTTGTTTGTATTTATTGACAGTTATTTGTAGCGCTTTCTGTAACGGCTCATTTAACTCTACTAGTACGCAAGGTGCTTGGTATTTTGTGACGTATGCCTCTGAAAATGCTATTTCTTTTTGAAGTTTTGTCACTTCTGCTGCACTCAGCACCTGCTTACACAATGAACAGCTTTTTCCTTCAAGTGGTTTTTTATAATTAGCGCAACGTTGATTTTTACAAGTCATTCCGTAGGTACGCTTCATCAATCTATAACCAATAACAGAATTCGTAATTTGTCCCCAGACAAGAGTTAAACGTAAACGAGCATCTTTGATATTAGTAGGGATAATTTTAGATTCTGCCAAGGTAGAAAGTGGTTGAATATCTAATTCTGACTCCGCTTCAGTAAATAAATCTGTATCTTTTCCTAGAAATGTTAGTATTGCTTCTCCTTTGTCGGAATTTAGGCTTTCACTACGGTATGCTATTAATTGACCACTTTCATCTTGCACCATATATATGGCTTCGGGAAATACTTCTCGATGGGCTAACGGTAGCGACATACTCTCTAGAATTTCGCCCGTATGTTTATTAATTAGAGAAATTGACCTTTGAGTGCTGCTTCTAATATTAATTTCTTTATGAGGATAGCCTCTTCCCCAGAGTTTCCCATTACCGCTTAAGAAAATTTTGTTTTGTTGTAAAAGAGAATCTGCCACTGCACCGGCTGTTTTTCCAAAACGAGTATTCAGTTCTCCTAAAGTTAAACTACTTTCAATGCAACCACATTCTAAATGTTTACCTAAAATGGTTGGATAGTCAGGGTTAAATGCGGCAGATTCAACTTCTCCTGATAGCAACTTTTGATTATTTCGAGCGTAGTATACATCAATGGGGTTTTGTCCTAATGGCAGATAAATCACTAGCCCGTGCTGTTTGCGTCCGGCTCGACCAACTCGTTGCCAAAATGACATTAGACTACCTGGAAACCCCCGAATTAAACAGCAGTCTAGTTCTGGTAAGTCAATTCCTGCTTCTAAGGAAGAAGTTGAAATAATTACCTTGATTTGTCCACCTTGGAGTTTTTGAATAATCTCGCTACGGCGATCGCCCGTTAAGGAACTGTAGAAAACTGCTACCTTGGAAGTTAAATAACCTAATCCAATGCGTTGTGTTTCTCGTTGGATTAACCCAAGTAAACCTTTGACAGCTGCACGAGAGTTACAAAAGACAATTCCACTCAAGTTATGCTGCAACCAGGAAATCACAATTTTAGTAGCTTCAACATTAGCTGCCTTGTTTGGAGCCAGAGATAATAAGGTACGTCCTTGATGGGGAGCGCCACTATCCTCAATCAGGTGTAATCTTTGGGGTTGATGGGTTCTACCGCTAAACCGCAATGCCATATCTTGAGGATTTCCGATCGTGGCACTAGAACAAATAAATTGCAGCCTTTGGGAATTACCACCAACTGCATCAACTGCTAACCTTAGCCGCCGCATAAGATTCGCAAAGTGTGCCCCAAAAGCCCCAGTATAGGTATGGCTTTCATCAATTACACAGTAGCGCAACTGTCTTAAAAATTGTCGCCATCCTTCTCCATCATCCCGACGGCGCACATTATAAAGATAGTAATGTAATAAATCGGGGCTGACTGCCAAGATGTTTGGGGGGTTGGGGATAAAAAAACGCTGCCGCTCAGTAGCTGGTGTATCTCCTGTCATCAGTGCGAGTTTGAGGCGATTGTTGGGCATTGCTTTGACAAGCGACTGCAACTTTCGCATTTGATCTAGGGCTAACGCCTTGAGTGGAAAAATGTACAATGCTGTTGTTTGCGGTTGCTTAATACACGATTCCAGGATAGCCAGGTTGTAGCACAGCGTCTTTCCGCTTGCTGTAGGCGTAGTGATACTCAAGTCAAACCCAGCACGTAACTTTGTTAGAGCTTCTAATTGGTGAGAATAAATCTGCGTGATACCGTTATTTTGTAACGCTAAACGTAAAGCAGCTGGTAAATCGCCCGGTAGGGGGTGAATTATTCCTTGGTTAGCATTTTTGATATCTATCGCCCTAATACTTGCAATCAGTTCTTGCGCTACAGACTGAAATACTACCTGGGGGATTTGTTGAATCTGCTCTACAATTGTTGTGACTGCGGCGTTGTTCTCTTCAAGAAATGTTGCCGAAGATACTAAGTTGGCGTTACTTGCTTTAATTGATCCCAAAGCGATCGCTTCTTCCCAATCCCCAAATTGAGTTGGCTTAACCTCTTCAACGAACTTAACAATCAACCGTTTTCCTAATACTGCCATTACCTCGCCAACTCCATATTCCGGTGAGTAAACGTATTTACCTGCACTCAGCCATTCGGGGGGTTCTGGAATAGTTTGGTTGGCAGCACGAATAATTGCGGCGTAATTGGTTGGTTTGTTATCAGTCACAAATTTATGTTTCTGCTAGCAGTAAATTATTTGTTCCTGACTGTCAGTATAGGACTTAACGGCAAGCACCAAATGCCCACCCGTCCAGACGATGGCTCCCAGAGTATGCAGGATAACCAGAATTTTGAACAGCATCAGAATAAATCAGGATTTCTTATCTCTTATGTCAGGATTTGTTAATTTATTCAGAGTGATTGAGCTATTTACCCCCAATTTTGTAAATATAGATACAGAAATTATTTATTTTACTCTTTCTGGTCTAGTTGAAGAGAGTAATGCTTGCAAGTTTTAATAGATTACAGACGGAGAAAGCCTATGTCCCATCAAACAGTTTCGGTTAATTCGACCGCCCCGACTCTGGCAAACCAGATCACTTCAGGTTGGAACCCCGTCTGCCACATCACGTACAACCGAGACACCTGGGTAAAGTTGCTCCAACCACCCAGTGACTATGCCTTTGAGGAAGCCAAGTTGCTCTGCCAGGAATCCCCAGTGACCTGGGTTGCCTGGGTGCCAGATTACGGTGAAGTGGTACTTGATCGCAGTGATTTCTATTGCTAATCAAAAGCACGGTTGATATACCCACCAGCTATTTCGCTAATGTTTTATTTGCCAGGTTAACAATGCAAGGTCAAGGTCTGGCTGGTATGGGCAAGTAAGTAATTCAAGTATTAAACAGATTAAGTGTGATGAACGTCGATTCGGCTATTGATTGGGATGAAATATTTGAGTATCTGCCGGGGACAGTGGTAGAACTCAAAAATAATCCTGGGGTTTTGCATCAGATTGATTACTATGAAACCACGATGGTTCCTCCAATCTGGTTGGTGAATGATCCGCGTCCGCGTTACCCTCACGAGTTGCAAATTGTCTCTCGTCGTAACATCCAAGTTTGTGACATAGGGTCGCAGGTTGTTGCATTCCGAGCAAGTGCTGCCTCTGGTATTTAGCGTGAATTAACCACCAAAAATTGAACTTGAATTTTGAGAATTGAGTGCAGCTTGGCTAATAATCTTTAACAAGAACAAACCTACATCCTTGAGCAGTGGTTCATTTTGCTGAGGACAAGCAGTTGAATATAAGCATCTTGGACAACCCATGTCACAACCACATTCACTAGCTAAAGCATAAGCTGCGGCTGCAAAACACCACTCATGACTCCAATAGTCCACATCAGCAGAACTTTCGGCAGTAAGAGAGAAAATCGATTGGCTACGCTTTACTTTAAGAGCGATGTCTACGACGGGCTGTCCGGTGTCGCTACTTCCTCTATTCCCAGATTCCCGCTCATCAGCAGCTCATCCCAGCAACCATGTTCTGTGTGCCAACAAGGAAGAAGCTCAGATTCGCGGATACCGTCTGTGATACGTTGGCTGATACTGACTTCTAATCTTTGTAATGCCAACTTCAAGATTATTTGTTTTTTTTGCATAAAGCACGAGACTTGATCCTAAATCCTAAATCACCTTTTTGTTCTTATCGTCAAAACCTGTGGTGGCGTAGAATCTGGAGGATACAAAAAGTCTATCTGTACTTGTCGCTTTTCACTCGCCAACATCTTCAGTGTCACCAATGGTTCGCCCCTTTGTCCCCGACGCTGTACCAAATGCACATAGCGCATCTTTTCCACGCCACTATCATCGATGTAACGCACCCGCACCGTTCCCCGAAAGAATATTTGTTCTACACCTGGTTTTAAAAATAGCAGTCTATCTGTTCCCCCTTCATCCTTCACAGGAGTCTGTATTGACACAGTTATAGTTTGGGTTTCACTTGTAATATTTCTTAGAGGCAAAGTTAGATTGTACTCAACACCATAATTACTGTGAGCAAAGTAGGCCGTATCAGGATAACGTTTTAACATTGCTGCACTTTGAATTTGTCCAGTGCTAAGAGTAATTAAATGTACAGTTCCTAAAGGATAAGAAAACGCCTTTCCTGGTGAGGGTATTGTTAATTCGGAAATATTGGGATTGTCCGTAATCTGTGTTTTCCATTGCGTTCCTTGAGATACACCAGCGACGCGACTAAATACCGTTGGTTCTCTAGGAGGGTCAAGAGGTGTTGGAATGGGGTCACGCTTTCCTGCTAAATTACCTGTATTCAAAAGCTCTTGCCACTCGGCTAAGGTGGGTGAAATATTACTATTTTTGGCTAAATTTGCGATATAAACTGGACTACTACTTGTCAAGCGCATCATCGTAGTGCGACCATTAGAAGAAGGAGCCTGTACCGGAATTGGTAAATTTGCTAGGATTTGAGTTTCTTTTGGTTCTATCACCAGCTTTTGGGGAAAAATCTCTTGCCGAACTCCCCGCAGTACATCATTCATTGTGCGATCGCCTGGCCCAGAGTAAACTGTACCTTGGGGATTTTCAACCATATCAGCTAAAGCAATAAATTGTGCTTCTTTGGTAAGGTAACTAGCTGCTTGTAATACTTGCACTATCACAGGTTCATTTCCCGGATTATGTACAATTATCCCTTGGTATAGAGTGCGGCTTTGGGCTGGTGTTTCTGCCCTGACGATATGATGAGCAAATATGTCAAATCTGCCTTCAAAGGGATAATTTAAATGTGCTTCATGTACTTGTTTCCCATCTGGGGGAAAAGTTGATAGTAAAATTCCTTCAGTTGTCACCAGTTCAGGACTATTACTGTTGAAGGTGGGAATAATATCAAGTTTTCCTGGTAAAGGACGTATTTCTTGGCTGTCTACTTCGACTCCAGCAATATATTGTGGGGGAACCGTGTAAATATTTAGCGCCCGACACATTAAAGCCGCAACTTCCCCTCTAGTCGCGCTTTGTAATGGTTTTAGCTGTTTGACATTGGGATAATTGACAACAATACTATTAATCGTGGCTGATGCGATCGCATTTTGGGCATAGTTAGGTATTTGCCCCGCATCGTTAAAATATTCTTGTAATGTCTGCATTGGGCTAGGTAAAGGGCTGTAATTTTTCCCCCCAGCTACAACACCAATGATTTGGGCACGAGGAATTGGTTGGTTTGGCTGGAAAATACCACCAGGATAACCAGAAAAAAATCCTTTTTGGTAAGCGGTAGAAATTGCTTTATTTGCCCAATAATCAGCAGGTACATCTTTAAAAGACGCAGCTGTACGTTTCACTGGTGAATCAGGAAAAGCATTTAGCATTAACACTGCTGCTTGGGCGCGTGTCACTGTTGTTTCTGGGCGAAAACTACCATCAGGGTAGCCTGTAATTAGTTTACGCTCTTTTAGTTGTTGGATACAATGTTTTGCCCAATAGCTTTCGGTGTCGGAAAATGCTAGGGCGTTGGGGGTTGATAGAGTTAAGAGAAATACGACTAATAAAGTTTTTTTCAAGAGCATTGAGCATTAGTAAACAAATTATAATGAACAGAAACCAGAAAGCTAATACATCATCTCCCAATCTTTATATCTACGTTACTACTCTTATTGTGTAATCTTGTAATTTGTAGCCTTTAGCTGACGAATTACACTTTTATCTGCCAAACTTTAACAGATTTGTCACCACTACCGCTATATAAAATTTTGCCATCACTACTTATTGCCAGTCCATAAATTCCACCTGCGTGTCCGGTAAGCTCCATGACTGATTTTCCTGTTTTGATGTCGCGTAATATGATTTCTCTGCCTAAACCACCAGCAATAAAGGTCTTGCTATCGGGACTTATAATTAACGCATCGATACTCGTACCGAACGAAAAATCATGAACTAGCTTTCCTGTTTTCAAGTCCCAAGCTTTGAAACCTTTACCATCTGTGCTTCTAACTCCACCAGATTGAAAACTATCGTCGTATCCACCACACAAGAGCATTTTCCCATCCTTACTAACAGCAAGCGTAATCGGCGCTGATGCACGCTCTGAGCCGCTGATTAGGTCTTCTTTTTTGGGCAGTGGTGGGGTAAAGCTGCCTATTTGTTTACCTATTACCAGACTCCAAACCCGAATTCTTCCCCCATTTTCACCTCCGCTTAAGAGAGTTTTACCATCAGGAGTAATTGCAAGTGCTGTTGTTTCTGCTTTGAGTATCCGGTCGATTTTTCGAGTTTTGAGATTCCGAAATTTGATAGTGTTATCGCCGCTACCACTGATTAAAGTTTGTCCGTCTAGGGTCAACAACATTGCTTTCACCCCTGTTTTTTCTGAAATAGTGCGAACTTCCTTTCCTGTTTGCGTATTCCAAAATTTGATAGTGTTATCGAAACTGGTACTAATTAAAGTTTGCTCATCTGGAGTAAATACTATTGATTTAATACCCTCACGGTGTCCAGTTAAAGTGTAAAGCAATGCACCTGTAGTAGCATTCCAAAGCTTGATTGTTTTATCATCGCTACCACTAGCAAGAACTTGACCGCTAGCGGAAAGGGTTAATGCACGCACAGGTGCAGTATGTCCTGATAAAGTTAGTTTCAACCTAGGGTGTTGATTTTGTGGGAGAGATGCTCAAAATTCTTCATGCAGTTTCTATGTCGTCAGTTGTGGCAGAAAACAAAATTCTTCTTTTCGAGAGCATAGATTGGCCAAAAACTTGAGCCGCCC
>NZ_JADEXT010000100.1:0-8791 GCF_015206985.1 Nostoc sp. LEGE 12447
AGCTGTCCGTAGCGGACAACTTATGGTGTAAGTCACAAGCATATTGGTGAAAGTGTTGTGTCTGAGGGAAAGTAGTGTTAATCGTAGATTATATCGGATAAAAGATAAGGGTATCTTATTTTGTGTTTACCAGCATTCCTGTATACTGAACTTTTATTTTGTGTTGTAGCTGTCACTGTAGGTGTGACTGTAGGCATAAGTTGAGCAAATTGCTTGCTTTATGCTTTCAAAGGGGGTTGCTCAATTTCTGCTTACAAAAGTAGAGACAGTGAACTCAAACAGAAAGTAGCTCTGTTGCTCGATTTCGGTTTTCATAGCAGCTATCAGTAAACCAAAAAGTTTTAATGCTGGGCATGAATATGTTTGCTCACGTTAGGGTTACAAAACAAAACCTTTGCTCATGTTATGCTTTCAAAACCTGTTTTCGATAAATAATTTCTGGCGTAGTATAAAGGCTTTGGGCTACGTAATTGCTCATGGTTTGATAGCTTTCTTGCCGATTCCTTCAACTCAAAATTGTCCGGAGTTTTGTTACTTAATTTGTCAAATTCACATTATACAAACTTGATGAGCTAACCCTGCTCTTGGCTCTAAGTTTGCTCCTTTTTTAGCACACTTTTCTCGAACTGCGAAATATATTAAGGAGAAAATTCCCAATCTTTCTTGCGCTGGCGTAACCCATGCGATCCCCATTGACCATAAGTAAATGATGATTTTGGTAATTCGTCTTTAGGAGCTATCGTAACCACATCACAATGATCCGGAGGTTCAATGGAATTAAACTCATCCACAGTCAAATGCATATAACGCATCACAAAACATCGAATTACCATCGAATGACAACTAATAAAAACCTTCTTTTTTCTTGTTCTTTGGGACTGCCTTATCATACTATCTATAAACGAAGAGACACGATCGAAACAATCCGCTGGGCTTTCTCCACCTTCATACCTATAATAAAATAAACCATGCACAGCCCGCAACCGTTGTTGTTCCTTACGATTACCATAACCCGTATCAATTTCCCTTAGTCGAATATCTTCATGAATATAAATATCATCTTTGGTATCTAATGAAAGACTTTTCAACACTAAATTTATAGTCTGTTTGGCTCTTAAGAATGGGGAACAATAAACGAGGGCATCTCTAAAAAAATCCGGCTCCAGTTTCGCGCTCGTCGCACAGACTTGCTTCTCTCCTTTGTTTGACAAAGGAATACGATAATCTCCATATTCTGCCGCAAGCAACTCCCCTGAGTTCGTCTTTGATTCACCATGACGCATTAATTTTATTATCATTTTAAAATTTCTTAGTCGATAATTCTAAACCGAAGTCTATTGACAAAAGTGCTTAGGGATTTACGTTTTAACTGTAGTTTAGACTAAAAAAAACTATAAATGTATATATTCTTGCCTTGAGCGCCTTCTACAGCCAAAGGCTAGATTGGATGCTACAGATACGGGTGAACACATGATTTGACAGATTAAGCCATATAATTCTGATCTCGAGAATAAGTTTGTAAATTTGTAGCAGTGAATTGCAAGTTGAACTGCTCTGTTCAAGATAAATTGTTCTTTGTAGCTCATGATGAAGTTTGAAGTCGAAAGTTTGAAATGTCTTGATTATACCCCTTCCTTCTTTTTAACTTCTGCTCTCTATTTTTCTTAGTACCATTAGAGCCAGGAGGGCCTTTAACCTGTGTATGAAGATGTATTTTTGTTGATGAAATCTTCAACGATTGTGTTCAACTTTGAACCTTCTGATATCAATTCAGTTATATTGTGATAAGGTTTAAGTCGATGAAAGTTGTCTAAGGCATGTTCAAATTGGGACCAATTTACTTGAATTTGTTCTGAACGTCCTTGAAAAGTGTTTTTATCGTAAATACCCAAATTAAAGCCCAAACCTTGCTTTTCAATTTGATGGGCATTAGAAAAATGTTCGGGGCTGAAAGGCAACATAATAATGGGAACACCAGCCCGAACCCCTGAATCCAAAATGCCATAACCTCCATGACATATCAATAGACCTACATCGTCAGGTAGAAAGTCAAAAAGTGGTTGCATGATGGCATTATAAGGTTGATAAATGTCTTTTATATTGAGTTGAGTTCCGTAGCTAACATATATTTTTTTAAATCTGTTTTCTATTTGTTTTAAAACTTTAGAAATCAAATCAATGCGCGTTTTTCTCAAGCCCGTGCCAAAAAAGACCAAGCAATTTTCATAATGAGAATATTTCTTTTCCCTTACTTGCAATGCCGTATTACTCCCGGCGAAATAATAAGAATAATTTTGAAGATCGTTAACTAAAAAAGACGGGCCATTGATGATAGATCGGGGAGAGGCGTAATCAGAATAAATAAAGGGGGTAGGGATCTGGCGTTTTTTTCTAATAGAATTGACTAAGATTTCTAATTGATTACGCATCAATGTAAGCTCGTGAAATTCAAAGGGAGAATCTCCATGACCTAGTAATTCTACCTCAAATCGGTTTAAAATGTTAATAAATGGAACATCAGGTTGATAAAGATGGCAGTTAAGTCCATTATCACCGATGATAATGTCGGGTTGATAGTATTGGTAGATTTTATTTTCATTGTTAGCTAATGTTGCATAATCGATTTTGTCAATATAGGATGTGCTTGACTCTGCTGAAGTGTTGTTGATGGCAATGTTTTGACCGCCAAGATAGTCTTTTAGAAATGGCAAAGCTTTATGAGAGGTACAATAAAGTACGTCATAGCCTTTTTTGAGCAAATTTCTGGCTACATTCCTCGTTCTTAGGACATGAGCCACTGAACTGCCAACTGTCACTGAGAACATAATTTTGTTCATGGGGATTTAACCTTTGTAATTGCCACTATTAAGTTTACTAAAGTATAGTAAACTATAACTTGGGTGTTTAAGGTAATATACATATAATAAGTTTTTTTTAATTCATAATATTACTAAAAAAGGTATTATTAATCCAATGGATTTGGTCACAAAGCTTTCTGAAGCAGTAACTCTTGACGATCTCGAATATGAAGAACTCAAAAAATTGGCATTCGATCTTCTCGCCATAATCTCAGATGACCAAAGTTTTTATTTAGGGATAGGGCGTACACCTACGCCACTGATCGCATTTTTACAATGTTATTTAGGTAAAGAGGTTGTTGGACAGATACCCTTAAGCGGTTTTCGGCATAACTATCCTGGGGAAAATTATTCCTTATTGAGAGAACCGTTATCTGAAACCCAGCTAGAGATTTTGGAAGAACATTTGAATAAGTTTTTACCCAGTCAATTAATAACAGATGATCTTTCTTTGATTGTGATAGATTTTGTAGACTCCGGAGCTTCCCTTGCGGCAATTACCCACCATATTAGGAAATATTTACAAGACAAAGGGGTTTCTGGCGACAAAGTAAAGGCAGCAGCTCTTTGCAAACCAAGTCCGCCCATATGTTTTTTGGAATTGATGGATAAGTTAGATATCAAACACTATGATTTTTCAATCCCAGGAGACCAAAATAATCTTAAATCATTAGGGTTCAAATTAGGGAAAGGAAAGCATTACGATCCGATATCTCCATACAATAGATCTTTTAAATTATCCTTGGGTCATCATCCTGATGAACTTGTTCAAGACGACTCGATGTATTGTCATTTTCTATCGATGTTGTCGGGAAAGATGATGAACGATCTGGAAATAACAGAGCCTTTGAGAGATCATACGATCACTTGTGTCAAGGAAGAGTCGCAAAAAGTCGAAAAGATATGTTCCACAAAGGAAGAAGCAACACGACTTTGGGGGCTTTTTAAAACCTTTCCCAATCATACACATCCCTATTTGGTAGACAACAAAGTAATTTATGATTTTGTCGAAGCCTCTATGTTTCAAGAAATTATTTTGTCCAAACATCCAGATTCTTTTAATAACATTAAGCAATTAGCCAATGTTTTGGGTAACTTTCACTGGAAACATCTGGTTACTGTAGCGAATTATGATAAGATTTGCTTTGAAAGAAAATTTTATGATCGTCCAGAAGTATATTTGCCTTCCTATGGATATTTCACTCAAATACACGGCGACTGTCATTTACGAAATATCTTAATTACGGGACAAAATAACATTGTTATTATTGATCGTCTTCGAAAATGTGGAGATTTGATGTACGATTTCTCTTTTATACTATCACTTCTTTGTTTAGGTTTTAAGTATCAAGATTCCTTTTTTATAAATTTGATCGGGAATTTCTTTTCCTTCTATGAAAGATATATAGATGATAAAAAAAATTTTTATACAGCCTTTAGAAATAATTTGCTCAACTATGCTCTATTTGCTTATAAAACATACCAAAATTCATCTCCGCCATTTGAGGAATGGAAATATGGGAGAGAGATTTCAGAGGGGTTAGTTAATTATCCAGAATTCAAAGGGTTTATTGAGAAAAAATTTGGAATCCAATGGTGATAGATATTTTAGTTCCCGTTTTTAACTTGTTGGAAAAAACAATTTTATTTGTGGAGTCTCTTAGTAATCAGATTGAGCATCGTCTTATTATTATTGATAATGGTAGTAATCAAGAGACAAAAGAGTATCTCAATTCTTTAAATGCTTTTGTGATCACAAATAAATCTAATGAAGGTTATGTGAAAGGCATGAATAAAGGATTAAAATATATTGAGAATGATTATGTTTTGTTTGCCAATAACGATATAATTCTGCCTGAAGGATTGTTAAAAAGACTTAAAGATCATTTAAATAGCTACGACATTGTGGGACCTTTAAGTAATAAAGTGTATTCGTCACAGGAAAATGACTGCAATAAGTTGCTTGTTGATTTTGATGTATCTCAAACGTCAATCGAGGAGTTCAGTAACTATCTTTATCAAAAATACTATGGTCAAGTGGAATCTGTAGATATGGTATATGGGCACTGTATGTTGATGAAGCGTACAGTATTGGATTCTGTAGGTTTTTTAGATGAGGTTTATGGCTTAGGTAACTACGACGATGCTGACTTTTGTCGCAGGGCTATTGACATTGGAATGAAGGTGGGGTTGGCAAAAGACAGTTTTGTGTACCATTTTTGCCATGCCACATTTGACAGTATGGGAATTAATGTGGACGAACTCATCAATAGTAATGAGAAAATTTATAAAGATAAATGGGCATAATTTTTATTGAAGGTTTACCATGTGCAGGAAAAAGTGAACTTATCAAAATATTGAAAGGGAATGGTGAAAGTGTTTGCGATGAGTTAGGTAAGTTAGTTCGCCGAGAAGAGTTTCCGGGCAATGGTAAGACCCTTGAAAAAATTGAAGAAATAGATCGCTGGTTTATGAATAAAGAAGAGTGGCGGATGTCTGACTTATCAAAAATTTTTTTTGACAGATCTTACTTCACTCATCTTTGCTATGCCTACGCCTATAGTCTTTGGATTTCTTTGCCTTCTTTTAAACCGACAGTCAATCGATATCAGGAAAGGGTGATGAACGGTGGTTTATCTGTACCTGAATATGTGATTTACATTGATGTCAGTAGTCAGGAATCTATTGATAGACAGTTTAATAAAATAGTAACCGGAATCTCTAAGGGGTTGCCTGAGTTTTGGCGTGATAAATCTTTTTTAGAGAATACTAGTTTAGCCTATGAAAGATTGTGGCAATCTTTACTAAATATTCCTGTTTGCAGGTTAGATGGCACATTAAGCACTCAAGAAAAATCATCCCAGTTGAAAGAGTGGTTACAAAAACAGACTCCTTCACAAAAAAGACAGATTGATTTTAAACGTTATATTCAATTAATGGAAAATCAACAGATATGTCGCAATTTATGAATATTTTCATATATGTGGTGGTAGGTTATTTTTTTATACTCATAATTACACAATATATAGCAATCAAAAACAGTGAAAGGTTTATTGATTCTCAATTAAATTTTGAACCAAGAGTTTTACAGAAACAAGTAGTCTGCCATAATCGAAGAAAATTGGTTCTGATTATACCTGTTTTGGAAGAAGAGAATGTCGTTGAGAGAACTATCCAACATTTTAAAAATATTTTGAACAAAGAGATTATCTTAAAGATTATTTTTGTAACGACAGAAAAAGAAGGTTCTCCTGAAGAAAATGCCACTTTCCAAAAAATAAATCCTCATGTCAATGAAAACATTTTTATTGAACATTACCCTCACAAAGATGGTAACAAAGCGGATCAAATTAATTATGTCGTAATAAAATATGCAGAGAATAAAGAATACGACAATATATCTACGTATTACGGAATCTTTGATGCTGATTCATTACCTGATATTAGAGGCTTTGAGTATTTGTTAACAGATAACTCTGACGATGTGATTTATCAAATGTTCAGTGTCTATTCGACAAATTGTAAAAACTTAAATTTATTTAATAAGGCAAGTGCGGTTTTTCAGACGCGGTGGACAATGAGTTATGAACTATCTGCTGCTATAGAAAACTACATTCATAAAAAAGTGTCTCATTTTTCTTACACCATAGGTCATGGTTTGTTTGTGCGTAAGGATTATATGGAAAATAATCCATTTTCGTCAGGGATATTAGCCGAAGATATTCTTTTTGGTTATACTGCAATCAGCAAGGGTATATGTATCAAACCGATACCCTTTTTTGATTATTGTTCTTCTTCATCGAGTTTATCTATACATGTACAACAATCTGCCCGATGGTATGCAGGCGATCTATTTTCTTTGCTAAAGGTGATGAAGCATTCCATTAAAAATAGAGACATAAAATATATAACCCTTCAATTAAAAAGATTGTTTCATATTTTACAGTGGTCTTTTGGTCCGCTAATCATCAGCTTGGTAATAGTTTTATCTCTTTCTAATCAGAAGATATGGAACTTGATAATGGTATTTATAACAATGTTTTTATATATTTTTTTGATTCATGCACCGATTATTAAACGTTTTTTCAAATCCGAAGATATCTCAAGAAATATCTATATCGCACTTGTTTTCAAAAGCTTTGTGAATTGTGCGGGCCCTTTATACAGTAACTGGGTAATGATTTCTGGAATGTTGGGTTATTCAAAAGAATTGTCATTTAAAACGCCAAAATCGTAGGTATATTATTGGGATTAGATATTTTAACCCGACTTATTTACATCCATTGCCCCACCTGCCTTGTAAAGTTTTACCTTTTGATTCTTTTATTCTGTATACTCGCAAAGTGATAGAAAAAGCTTATTTGAATAAAATGTGAGGTTAATCTGAAAATATGATCGTTGTGGTACGTCATGGACAGGATCAGGATAATGCCCAAGGCATTTTGAATGGTCATCGAGATTTAGCTTTGACCGAGGTAGGACAAGCCCAAATGCGACTTGTGGCTACACAACTGCAACAGATGCAAATAGATGTTATTGTCACTTCGCCTCTCCGACGTGCTATTACCAGCGCCCAAATAATTGCTGATTATCTGAATAACCCGCAGACAGTCATTAATCCTAAGTTGATAGAACGAGATTTTGGCTGTTTAACAGGCAAACTAATCGCAGAGATTCCCTACTATGCCAGTGCTATTCTTGCTGTAGATGGGGTCAACTATTTTCTAGATGCATCAGGAGCTGAAAGTTTTCCGAATCTCCTGAAACGAGCCCGACAGGTACTTAGTGACCTCCAAGTAACTTATCCTAGTCAAAATCTGTTGCTGGTGACACATGGAGATATGGCAAAGATGCTACGATCTGCTTATTATGGCTGGGACTGGGAAGAGGGTTTGAGAACTCCCTATCTGTCGAACGCCGGCTTACTATATTTGCACAATGCAAAATCAGCAACGCTCGCCTGTCAGCCTTCCAAATCAGAAAATTCTCTGATTTAGTTGAGTTCACCACCTCCAGATATCAGGAGCCTGTGGAGTTATAATGCCTGACACCCAGTTCCCAGAGTTGTAGACAGATTAGGAGAAACAAGATACCAATAAGGGGAGATAACCATTGGAAGCCCTGACTGTCTAATCAGTATTTATGAGCTTGAAATTCAAGCGCAGTAAGAAGTTCCTGATGTTGATTAACCAAAGCTTGTATTGTGGAAACTGGATTACGATGAAGGCGACGTTTCTGTTGGCGAGAAGCTTCCGAAGCAGCTAATCTAAGACGTTGAGTTTTATACTCAGTTAGAGGTACTTGTTGGATTTGTGCAAGTAACTGTTCTTCGCTTTGGGCAAGGAAGAGAACTTGATATTGCCCAAAATCACGCAATTCGGCAGTTGATTTACGTCCACTAATTCGTCGCTGGTGGCGACGCAAATGGCTAAACATAGCTTCCATTTTCAGGTTATCTGGCGGCAAACCAGGGATATCATAACAGTGCAACAAATTAGCTCCGTATTTGTGCCACAGCCGTTGTAACTTTTTCTTGAGAATAAACTGTGCCGGATTTTGTTTAGGGTCAGGCACAAACTTCTGTAATAACTCTTCCATCTCGCACCGAACTTGAAAACTTGTTAAGGGGATTTCAGGTGTTTGTGTAATATCCGTTACATTGACTAAGATGCGGCGGGAGTTATTTGGATAGCGCAAACATTCAGCAATTCGTCGTAACCACTTGTGCGCTTCTGCCAAATCTAATGCTACGGAAAGATTGTTGCTTAAAGCTTGGTCAACCCATGCTGACAAGAGAGATAAGTAATAGACTTGTCGCTTAATAAGGTAAAGTAACGATTGGCGATTAGAACAAGACAGAAAAATGCTAGACGTGAATCGGGTGCTGAAAGAAGACCGCCTGCTGAGGGCATTTACCGGGCTAAACCGTCAGG
>NZ_JADEXT010000101.1:0-8786 GCF_015206985.1 Nostoc sp. LEGE 12447
TTATCTGGAATGAATTGGGAGACGACACCCTCATTGCCTTCTTCGCCAATGCCGATGCTGTCGCCCAACGTATCCAAGAATGGAATGAATACCGATTAAAACAAGAAATTGCAGCCAAAGAACGCACCATTGATATCCAAGTAGATAAAGCCTCTGATGCGAAAGCCACCCAACTTGCTGCCCAAAAGCTTTTAAAACTCCAAGCTTGGAATCAAGCACAAACGCAACGTCAAGAACTTCGTCACAAGCGGTTTGAACAATTCAAAGAACTTCTTTTCTGGGCTGGTGCTTGGGTCGGCTCTGGTCGCTCTGGTACTTTATTTTTCCTGAGTGGCATTGTCACATTCACTACTCTTGGGCTAATAGCAGGACTCAACTGGCCTACTACCATCGCTTGTAAAAGTGACTCTGGGGGATGTTATTTACTGCGATTAGACAAGAAAACCGTGATTCTTCCCCAACAATTCAAAAATATCCTTGCTGAGTACGAACGTAATAAGAACAAATCCAAACGTCGTAAATAATTAAGAAATGCTCATGTCTGAACTACAACAAATCAAGCTTTGGGATGATTGGGACGATATTAATTTGTCTACTCCCGAACGTCGGATTGAACGCTTAGAAATTCTACTGTGCCAAAAAGTACATAAAGGCGAAGATATCTCTCAATGTCTGCAAGTTTTGGAGTACTTGAAAAATTCTACGACTCACCAGAAGTTGGAGTCTGTTTTCTTTAGGCAAGTTCAGTCTAAACTGACTTTCAACTCGTGGCAAATAATTGGTCAGGCTACCTTAATCTTTTTAGTCGCTATTCCTTGCTATTTTGCGACGTATAAAATAGCTACTTCATCAATATCTAATAATTCTTCGTCGGAATTATCTCTTAGCAAACAATTATCAAAAAACACCCTACCACACAGTAGAAAACACCATAGATAAACACAGTGACAGTGCGGTATATTTATTTACTGCACTGCGATTAATGACTATGATATTCCATCAGCAATCTCTAAAATCTTTCAAGTCAACGAAGTAAAAAGGCAGTTTATGAATATTTACTTTCATGCCAAAGTGAGGCGATCGCTTTTTTTCACATATTAGGTCAAATCACTGCATTTGATGGATAAAAACTTTCTTTACAGGGTAATTCACCTACTTTAATAAGAGGTGTCCTTGTCGAAAGGCAAACTGTCAACATCCTCAAAGTTATGCAGGTCTTGCTCCATCTGCTGCCGACGTTGGACGTAAGTTCTGCTAGCGCCAATCCTTTCTTGCATTTCCTGTTGACCGAAATTGATGCCCATTTCAGCGTATTTGGCTGATACTCGATTGTAGTTATCGACATCAATTTTCTTACGCCGTTCCATTTCCTCTAACCATCCAAGGCTTGTACCTTTTTTAAGCTCAGATTCAAAGTATTCCTGTTTAAGAGAACCGTCAGGGTTAAACTGTGTTTTCTCTGTTGGGGTGAAAAAGTCGTATGCCGTGTAGACAGGCCAAGGTTCTGGGTCGGTTTCGTCCAAGTGCTTCCACTCGTCATATTCTTCTTTCAATCTACGAGCATAGTCATCGACTGCTGCTGGGTTTGAGCCGGTAGATATTTTTTGTTGCCTTACTTCATCTTTTAATGTTCCATCTGAATTGAATTCTTTACGGTTCATATTTATCCAGCGTTTTATTCTTGACATGATTAATCCCTCACAAGATTGGTAAAAAGTTAACTAACTTAAAGTCTTATGACTCTTCAATTTAAACACTTTGACACGAGAATAAATCAATGGATTCATGATGACGGAGACAAGAATAATCCTGATTCAATTTTAACCGAGAAAATAGATAATACCCTATTGGAATCATATTTTCCAGGCAAAGAGTTTTCTTTTGGGCATATTGATGAATATAGTAAACCAGAGGATTTACAAAATCATCCAGAAGGACATATTCTTTTATTATCTTCTAAAACCAGACTTCTCTATGGCTCTCCAGAATGTTTAGAAGTAATTGATAAATTATGTCCCGATAGAAAAGATAGAGGTGCTTATGGGTCGATTTTTCTAGGTGGTTGTAAAAATTTCATTAATGAAAAATTAAATATTTTAATTGTGAATGATATTACAGGAGAGAATGGAGGATTTATTAAAGATGAGGATGCTTTCAAGTTAGTGGGCGATTGTTATGGACAGATATCAACTCAAATTTATGACCGTTTGACCCAAACAGAGCAACAACAAAATAAAGATTATCATATTATTCAGCATCGCTTTGCTTGGACAGAAGCTGATGGAGAAGATAACCAATATCGTTTTGGTAAAGGGACTTTACGACCATATAAGTTAGATAAAGTAGAATATTTAGACCCAAAGATTAAATCCAAAATTGACTTAATCATTCCCATATCCAGTTTTAAAGGTACAGACAAGGATAATCCTAATGGTGCTAGTAAACCCCAAATTAAACCAGGACTATATCAGCAAAAAATCTGGTTAGGTGAAAAATCGCAGTCAGAGCGAGGTCAGACAGCCATATCACAACTGTTGGCATCATTTCCTCAAGGGATCAAAGATTTCGCTGACGAGCTAGAGGCACAGGCTCAAAAGCTAGCCGAAAATCAGGATGACCCAAGGATTGTTGCACAACTTTATTGTGAAAAATACGAAAAGCGTAAGGCTTTGACTGAATCACAGAAAGCATCTTTATCAAAGCAAATTACTGAGCAAGCTGGTGATGGCTCATTAGCTAAACAATTAGAACTAGTGACATCGAATGATGCTGATGGAGAATATGAGATAATCGATGAAAATAATGAATCACCGAAAGATGATTTGTTGATGTATAAACTCATAAAGGCTGATTTAGTTGGGGGACATAATCAGCTTTTAGAAACTGAAAAAATTAAACAAGAACTGAGTAGATTTGTCCAAAGCGAGTGGAGAGATATAGCATCTGGGAGAACTTTAATATTTGATCGAGGAATGATTATCCCATCCAAAGAACTGAAAAATGGTGAAATCTGTGTTCCTTGGATGGATGATGGAGAAAAGGTTCTTAATTTTCGTTCTCCATTCCTCAACTCTAATGGTTTATGTGTATCCACTAATAAACTTGTTGATGATAGATTAGCCCCAGATGGAGTAAATCTTAAAGGCATTATAGTAGTCAATGATGAAGATCATAAACGCATTTTAGCAAGGCTTAAAACCAATGAAGTTGCGCCAATTGAAACCGAATCAGAACGGCAAGCGCGAGATTTTGACGGTGACTGTATTGGCGTGGCGCTGGCTAGTAAATACCCTAACCTGACAGCAGAGGCAGAGCAAAGAAATCTTCCCAAAAACGCCTATTCGCCCACGGTTAAGCTCAAAAAACAATCATTTTATGATCCCACCGATGGAACCCAACCCCCATTTGAAAAAATCGCTATCCACATGAGCGACAGCATCAGCGTGGGCATAATCAACAATCAAGTGACAGCACTGGAAGCATTAGAATCAGAAATTGAGGTACTAAACACTTATGGTACTTTAGAACAAAAATTAGAATATTTAGAGCAAGTATCTAGCCATTATCAAAGTTTATTTGAACAGGAACATGGCGAGAAGCCCAAACCAATTAGAGCAGAGTACAAACCTTTCATGCAATCTGTTGTAGCTCTAGCAAATAATCCTAACAGAACGCCAGATATTATTCAGCAGGCGATGGATGTTAACCGTCTGATGTACCGAGAAATGATTGGTGAGGGATGTTATCAAAACCAAATAGCGGTTGATTTATTCAAAAGCGCTAAAAAACCTGAGATGAATTTAATTAGGGAGAACAGCCGCTACTTGTATCGTGATGTTAATTATATTAAAGATAAGAAATCTTCGTCAGTTTATTTAAGCACGGGGATAACACCAAAGGGCTACTCACCAGTAGAATTATTGATTAGCCAAACCAATAAATATTTCCAAGAATCACAGTTAGAATCGCGCCCCATCGTTCAGTTTAAAGACTTGTTCAAAGGAGTGGAATTTACACCACAGCAAAAATTTGCAGCGATCGCCGCCAAGTACGAGTTTGATCTGAAGTTCAACGCTGCGGTACGTATGGAGCGACGGCGGGAAACCGAGAAAGGGCCATCAGCAATCGTCCAAACTCCACAGTCTTGCCAACTCGAAATTACCAATCTCACCCATTACGAACATCCTCTGATTTGGAAAGCCCAAACGTTGAACATTCGCCTAGACGAAATACCAGAGAAATGGCGAACTAAAGAACGCCCCCATAAATTATTAGCAGTTGCACAAATCAATGGCGAGGTTGGGTCAGATGGAAAACCCGCTTACCGCAACCTGGGGACAGTTAGCCAACAATCTGTGACTGACCACAACCTCAAATCGGGGATGACCATGCAGGGAGCTAAACTCCTAGAACTAAAACCAGAACTTACTAGAAGCCAAACTAAATTACTTTTCAACAAGGCACAGGAGACGGCTCTCGCATTTTACGCTTCTATCCCAGAGTCAGAAAAACTTGCATTCGCCGCCGCCGCTTGGAACATCTGTGCATCTCGCCAAGATGAACTCGAAGTTGCAAGAAAAGAAAACGCAAACCCCCAAGCGATCGCTAAAAAAGTCTCTAATTTTGCCTTCGCTGCTTTCCCCAATGAGATTATCTCTCGCTTAGATAAATTGCAATTTACTGAGCCAAAGTTAGTCACATTAAATAATGAAGCGAATCAATTTTTGGGTCGAGACTGGAACAAGGATGATTTGCACCCGATAGAAATTAGAGCTAGTCACCACCCAGTCGGACATGAGCGCCATGTTTCCAGGCTAATATTTGTACAGGATGCTGACGGCGAATATAAGGAATTCGCCATGCTCGAAACCAGAACCGCACAGCTTCCTATTGGTACAAAGGCGCAAGCAAGTATGGTTGGGGTAGAACCTGCTACTGCCAAAGCAACTATTGGGCTGCCAGGAAACGAGCCGATTGAAATTACTATCCGTGAACTCAAGAACTTCTCTTATGCAGGACTTGTTTTTAACGACAAACCCGTAAACTTAGAATTTGGCACTGTGCCGATTCCTGATAAAACAGTAAAAATCAAACTTGATGGCAAAACCCTGGGTGAGTTAGACAGTGATTCTGTCCAACAGTTAAAACAAATTGATTACCTGAAAAATGGTAATCCTCTAAAGTTAAAACTTACTTCTATCTCCGAAACTGGAGATCAAGCTTTTGTTCTGGGTGAATCTCCCAATGGGAATCTTCTCAAAATTAATAAAATTAACTTTTATGATTTTTCTGGTCAGACATTCAATGATCAAGATTACCGAAAACTGACTATCGAAACCTCAGCTTCTAAAACTAGAGATGCTGTATTTTTGAATGGTGAACCCTTGGGGGTATTGCACTTCAAAAAAGACAAAGACGCGCTCAGGCAGCTTGGACTACTCAAAACCGGACAACTAACCCCAGCACCCGCTATTATTGAAAGTAATTTTTCTGTTATTTGCGCTCAAATAGACCCTAATACCGTTGAATATCCTACTATTTGGACGAAGGAATTCCAGGCTTTTGGGACTCAATCAGTTAACCCTCAACAACAAGAGATGATTGAGAGTAGCGCGAAAATTCTACATCAGATTAAAGAGCGTCCTACTTTCTTATTTTTGACAGAATCAAACAAAAAACTTGGAGTCATGGGTCTGGCTGTTGACAACCAGAAAGCTGAGACTGTGACTAAATGGTTAACTGCTCAAAAAGTTGAATGGAAACAACTACCAATAGAAGATGTGATCAGGGAAACTAAAAAAGGTCTAGCTGTATTTAACTTGGTTGATAGCTCCATCCCTGCCAAAACTTTAGAGAGCATGGCCAAGAAATTTGGGGCTGTGATTGAAACGGATAGTGAGTATCAACAAAGGGTTAATTCCCTCGCCACACGACCGCAGTTTTTGAAACCACCAGAACAAACAGCACAATCCCCACCTAACCAATCAACTCTATTACTCTCCACTACTCCTTTTACACCAGACATTAGTAATGGTGCGAAAACCGAACCTCTAAGTGTAGAGAAGCTCCCGACAGTCACTATTGATGACTTGAGAAATTGGTACAATGTCGCAGATAAGTTAGGGAAGCCGGAGAATTACAAAAAACGCATTGTAGAAGTGGCTAATGGGTTTAAAGCTGGTGAGCAATTGTCAGCCGAAGCGTTGACAGTAATGAATCAAGATAAATTTGAGCTTGAAGCCATCAGTCGGTTGACTCAAATTGCTCAAAGAATTGGCATGGTTTGGGGTAAGTCTAATGAAAATGGTACTCAAGTCCAAGGGAAAATTTATGACTTGGCTTTCAATACCCAGCAGAGAGATTTAACTATTTCGCAGAAAAATGGGGAGGTAATTTTCAACTTACAATCTGGCAAGGTGCAGACTAATAAAGTAACTCCACAGATATTGCAAACTTTTGAGGATGCTAATACTCAAATTGATAAAATACTAGCTAAATCTCAAACACAACAAATAGACATACAAAGATAGATTTATCTGCCTCCGGCAAGGCAGAAGTCAGAGGGTAGTTCTTGCTGTAGGAAAGAATAGAGTTATAACTTATGGTGTGTATTAGCTTTATTATTGATGGCTAGTACAGCGTGACGGAAATAAAACTACCATTCAAAATAAATGAAAACCTCGTGCCGTAATCATTTTGACTTTTGACTTTCGTTTTGCGGTACTAATTACTTCACGGGTTGTTTTTCAGATTTCAGTATCAATTGTTAATAAATTTCGTTTAAGCACACTGAAGTCGCAGGTTTCCTTCATTTAAAGATGCGTCCAATTCAAGCTCTACAGGTTCAAGCGATCGCTCCATGAATTCGTCTTCCTAGTCCCTGCTGAAACAATCAGCTTACGGTAATGCATGAACCGTAAGCTGGTAGCTTCTACGAGAAAATCACATCAAATGGTAAAAAAGTGTTTGATAGCTCTTATAAAAATGCAATCGCCACAAATTAAGCTTACTTTCAGAGTACCCCAACCGTGCGGCAAGGTTCAAAGTTCCAACATTGTGGGTGGATGCTTGGTGTCAAAGGTACTTTGTGTCGTCTACGGAAATGATAAAGTAGCAAAAGGTTATTCAGCGAGATGCGACAAGTCCATGAGACACTCACAACACATGAGATTTTAGTCAAAGATTGTGTCGGTTACATTAATCGTGTACTATTTTGTTAGTACAAGTATACTGTGGTCTACGATGAGTAAGCCAAAAAGTGTTAAAGATTGCAAAAAAACAACTATAATTAACCGATAGAAACATTGGATAAAATCTTTATATTTTATTAAATAAAAAGGATTATGAATCTTTATATACATTTATATTTGTTCATTAATTAGACTATTTTGTGACAGTTAACAGAGAGAAAGGTCATGTTGGATAAACTAATAAAATATTTTGTCTACGCGACAAAAGGGTATATTACAAAAACACAGCTAATCAAGTTTTTGTATTTAGCTGATCTTTACTCTGTTAAGTGGACAGGAAAGCAGCTGACTGATCTAGATTGGCGTTATTATCAATTTGGCCCTTGGAATGAGGGTATAGATGCTGCTTTAAATGAAATGAATGGAAAAGAGATTATTCAAGAGTCTCAGTATAATGCAACATATATTAGACCTGTGAATCAAGCTGCTCAGGCAGATGATTTGGACATACCTCTCAGTATTAAGTTTGTACTGGATAATATTCGGAGAGAGTGGGCTGGCTCGGATAAACTGAATCAGTTACTAGAGTATGTATATAGCACTGCTCCAATGCTGGAAGCAAAAAATACCCATCGACCAGAAGAGAAAGTTAAACTTAACTTACAAGCAGAAAGAGAAAAATTAGTCAGTGAATTAGGATTGTAAAGTGGCTGGAAAAAGACCTAGACAAGGTTGGATCTATTCTACAAATCCCTATAGGGTATCTCTTCGTTGCAAACTGGGTCATATTCATATTTATAATTTAGATGAGCCTGCTGAAGTAGAATGTCAAACTTGTAGTGAGAATATTAATTCAAGTAGGGTTTTTAGAGGTACACATCCTTATATCATCTGGACAAGTGATCAGTTTCAAGATGAATCTGGATATATAGCAACGTTTTCTGTTATTCCTCTGACTTCACAAACTACATTTAACGGTTTACCAACCACATATCCAATTAATTCTACAAGTAGAAATGGTCTTGATAAAAATTCCTACGCTTTAGTTCATCAAATATGTACTGTTGATGCTAATTGCTTTAAAGGCTCATCAGCCAATTGGTTAGAGAGAATTGGACAATTGGATAAAGCAGATAGAGAAGCTATAGAAGAACGTTTAAAGTATTTTTTGAGTATTCAAGAGAATCCTAGTGAAGACTGGTTTGCTCAAAATGCGTCTCCAGAACTTTTGAAAAAAATCTTTGATTATCTACCTGAAGATACAAAAAATTTAGTAATAGAAGAATTAATTAACAATTTAGACTCATAATACCTGTATATTTATCAATAACATTGATATTCTAATTATTACAAATTGGGCAATCTCTTTACTGCTGTTAGCTTGGTCAGTGCAAAGTGCGATCGCTGATGGAATGGCACGCTTGATTTATGTGAAACCTGCTTGCTGAGTATCTTATTGGGGTAGGGTGTAGGGTGTTGACTTTGAGAGCTTAAGGGTGGTAGCTTCTCATGCAAGAACTATGTAGTGCGCTCAAAGTCAATGCAAGAGTTTAAAAGCCCAAGCAGTCGGTTGGCAAGGCTATTTCACAAGGGTCG
>NZ_JADEXT010000063.1:0-28222 GCF_015206985.1 Nostoc sp. LEGE 12447
CTAACCGTTCTATGCGCTTTAATTGGTTTGCCTTCTGGGCGAAGGATACAGTGCAAAAAATTGACGAGATACAAAAAATCCAATCCAACAATGTAAACCAAGGTTCGCCTGTTATTCCTATTTCTGGCAGACCAATACGAACACAAAACCAACTACCAACCAGTTCCCAGATTCTGGCCAAATCCTATGGGCTGTGGTCTCCTGGCAAAACATGGGAATGCCCCAAGTGGATGCACGATACTTATTTGACCAACGGCGAGGATGGCAAAGTATACCCCACATGGCATCCGCCTGTAGATTTCAACCCTGAAACAAGTATGTATTGTACATACGGTCACGAGCATGGCGACGATCCGCTCAGTTCAGAGGCATTTAATATTGCAGGGATGCCAGCTTTTGGCTATGTAAATGAGCAACTAGCAACTAATAATCCATCTAATCCATCTGTTCATAGAAATGAAGATCACTTTGGGCATAAGGTTCTTGTTGCCAACAATTGGCAGATGTTCAATGCCAGCAACAGCAGTTTAATTAAATCCTGTGACGTGAGCTTAAAACTGCACATGGGTACACATTCGCCGGATGCGCTAGTAAATACAGCCCATGAAATGTTTGCGTCTGGTAAATGTGATGGGCTTGAACCCTTCAATTTCAAGCATTTTGCTTTGTTTGGTGCTGCCGGAGAATTTAAAGAACCTGAAACTTCTTTGTGTGACTTATCGGTAAATCCTGGTATTACTCCCTCCCCTACGAATCAACCCTATGGTGATGCCCATCGCGCCATTCCTACTGCTGGTTGTTACCAGCGTGGGACAGTTGATCAAAAAACGGCAGATGTAAATACAAGAAATAGTGAATATTGGCTTACTGGCTTTGCTGAAAAAAGTTTTTACTTTAAGGTCACAAATCCTTCCCGTTTTTATGATCCGTCTACCACAACGAAGATCAATAGGACTGTGAATAGCTGCTACGACCCAGCGCATCCTCTTTCTACAACCCTACTTTGCGAAGAAACATTAGCTGCTGGTAGTAAAGTCGAGTGGGACGACCCTCGATCGCCCTTTAGAGGAACAACTCAAATAGAAACTCACTTTTCTGGTCTTGCATTTAGCAATTCTGCAAATTCAGTAATCTATACAGATGCTTATGGGAGAAACGCAAGCATATCACCCGCTCCCGCTCAAGGGATTACGTTCAAGCAAATTGTTCCTGTCAAAGGATTTAAGTATGATGTAAATGGTCAAGCTAGCCTTTTCCCACCCAGAGACTATTCTGCATTGGGACAAAATGGGGTAAGAGCGCCTAATTAAAAGAAACCGAGCAATTCTAAATCCGTAAAGCAGGATGATCGTCCCAGCATTCCATAGAAAACTCAAAGCTTCAGTTTCTCCATCCGCCGATGTCACGCCTTCGACCGAGCAGCAATAGCCCCATTCGACCATTTGTCAGGGTGTGGTACAGGCAGTCCAAAATACTATCTTTCCAGGACTTACGCAAATAATAAATAGCCAATATGGGCAATTCATAAATTGCCCCTACAGCATCTAGCTTTGTGTAAGTCCGAATATATGTTCAATGCGATCGCTTACTATAGCGTTCGTTTTCCTACTTGGCACTCACCACTTTATGACCAATATCTCTCCGGTAATATATGCCCTCAAACTGAATATATTTGATCCCAGAGTATGCTTGGGCGATCGCTTGCTCAAAATTTTCTCCGATTCCAGTCACATTTAATACTCGACCCCCATCTGTCACAACTTCTTGTTGCTGGTTTAATTTTGTACCTGCATGAAATACAGTTGCTCCTGTTACCTCTGCGTTGCCAATACCAGTAATAACCTGCCCTTTCTCATATTCTCCGGGATAACCACCTGAAGCGGCAACGACAGTGGCAGATGTTCCTTTTTTCCAAGCAATGGGCGGTAATTCACTTAACCTCTGTTGTACACAGGCTAGAAGTAACTCTTCTAGGGGTGTTTCTAATAATGGCAAAATCACTTGGGTTTCTGGATCGCCAAAGCGACAGTTAAATTCCAAAACCTTCAAGTCGCCATCGGGTGCAATCATTAAGCCAGCATACAGCACACCCCGGTAATCAATGCCTTTAGCTCGTAAGGTTGCGATCGCTCTTTCTAAGACTTCTGTTTGAATCCGTGCCATCAATTCTGGTGTCGCAATGGGTGCTGGACTATATGCTCCCATACCACCAGTATTCTCGCCTGTATCGCCCTCACCAATTCGCTTATGGTCTTGAGCGGGCAGCAAGGGACGAATCGTTAACCCATCCGTTAATGCTAAAACTGATACCTCTTGCCCAATTAAACATTCTTCAATGACGACAAATTCACCAGCACTACCAAATTGTCCCTGAAAAATTGCATCAACAGCACTTTCTGCTTGTGCAACTGTTTCAGCTACTATCACACCCTTACCAGCTGCCAAGCCATCAGCTTTAACGACAATTGGCGCTCCCTGAGACTTGACATAAGATTTTGCTGCTCCTGCCTCCGTAAATACCGCAGCCCGTGCCGTCGGAATCCCTGCTTCTTGCATCAGGGCTTTTGCCCAAGCTTTACTCGCTTCAATTTGCGCTCCCGCTCTGACTGGGCCAAATACCATCAATCCTTTATCTTGAAGGTAATCTGTGATTCCTTTAGATAGAGGTACCTCTGGCCCAACTACTACTAGAGTTATGCCATGTTCTAGAGCATATCGGCTGATGCCTTCAAAATCATCTACTCCTAGGGGCAAGTTCTGGCAACGTTCCATACTTGCTGTTCCCCCATTCCCTGGTACACAGACAACTTGCTCAATTTGCTTAGATTGCAACAGTTTCCATGCCAGAGCATGTTCGCGCCCTCCATTACCTACAACTAAAACTTTCACTGATTTCCTCGTGCGTCCCTTGCGAAACGAGAATACCCTATTCGGCTCTCGCGGATCAATTTTTTCACCAATTATCGCACTTGTGCAAGCCCCCTCGTGGCCATAAGAGTCAGGGAAAGGGGAGAAATAATTATCTACGTTTCAGGATTCGTGACTATACATCCATTGCCGTGAAGAGATAGGGCATTCTGGCGATCGCTTTATTTTTGAGGTTTTTTGTAAAGCGATAGCTTTCCTGCGGAACGCTAAGGCACTCACTCTTCTATAACAGGCGACAACATTTGCTATTTCGGCGATCGCATTTGCTATTTTGGCGATCGCATTTGTTATTTCGGCGACTACATTTGCTATTTCAGCGACAGCATTTGCTATTTCGGCGATCGCATTTGCTATTTTGGCGATCGCATTTGCTATTTCGGCGATCGCATTTGCTATTTCGGCGATCGCATTTGCTATTTCGGCGACTACATTTGCTATTTCAGCGACTACATTTGCTATTTCGGAGGACGCTGTTACATAAATGATTGCGTTTATCCCAAAACAACAGACAAATACAGGTGGATGGATTAGTAAAAATACAGAGAAACTCTCAATATTAACTCTTAATTAAATCCACAAAACTACTCATCTCACGTAGAAAGGCATTCCGCTATGTTGAAATAGAACTATTCAAGAAATATCTCCTATGTCTTTAAAAACTCGCGGTTCTGCTGCTGTGGACAAAGCTCAACGCCGTCTTGCACTGCTTAAATCCATTAATGAGAACTTGGATTTAGGGCATGGATTAACAATTGAAGCTTATACCCGCTTCATTGATAATACCCGTGCCACGCTAGAAGCCCATAATACCCTTCTGTCTAATCTTGAGGAATCTCGTAAAACGATGAATCAGATGGACAGAGGACTCTCGGAACTATCTGAGAGGATGCTTAGTGCAGTTGCAACTGTCTATGGCAAAAACAGTATGGAGTATTCAAAGGCAGGTGGCTCTAGCCGAAAGCGGAGTACGAGTAAAAAATCTATTTCGCAAGTTCCTATAGTTGTAACGGTTCCCGTCACTCAACTCACCCAAACTGTAACTAACGGCAAAGGCAGCTTGAGCGATGTCTAATGACAAACTGCTACGCATCTACGTCTTGTTTTTAAGGTTTTCTACAAGGCGTAGGCGTAGCCCATCGTAGACATCGCTCCCGATCAACTATCGAAGTATAAAATTAAAGCATGTCGTTTGAAGTACAAATGTCTGCAAAAATTAAATTCTAAGTAGCTGAGTCTGAGCGTTCTATTTGCTGCCGAATGGTATCAATAGAAGCATTAATACCAGCCAGTTTGGACTCTAAATCATCTCGTATCCAAATCAAGAATTTTAATTTCCGTTCTAAGCTAGCTTTGTGCGAAATAGGTTCGCTTCCATAACAAGGATTACCCCAAAAAGGAAACATAGTTTACCTCTATATTTAGCTTTGGTAAGAGTGCAATTTATTGCACCACTTCATTCTGACTAATAACAATCAGACTAATGTGGGTAATAACCGACCTAAATTTTACGTGCTTAACGAATACAGAGATACTAATGCTATTAGAGGATGTTGGAAAAGTCTAATTTTTTACTAGCCCTGGCGATTAGAAATTGCGGCTACACAGACAAAACCCTTGATTTTTTATTAGTCCACGGAGGTGAACTTGGTTTGTGTAGTAGCGAATTCTATTCGCCTAACACTTTTCAAATATCCTCTTAAAACTCTCATAAACTCTTTGCACCCACAAGAAGTAAAATCTAAACTTTCAAAAAACTTAAAATAAGGGTTACATCGATTATATTATGTATAAAAATGGTAATTATTGCTTAACTACTTTATGTTCATTCAAGTTTACGGAATTCCCAACTGTGGCACTTGCAAAAAAGCTCTGATGTGGCTTCAAAGCAATAGCATTGAATATGAATTCATCAATACTAAAGAAACTCCACCCAAGAGTGAGATGATCCAAAACTGGATGAAGTCTTTGGGTTCTGCTCCCATGCGGAATACCTCCGGTCAGTCTTATCGAGCTTTAGGAGATGAAAAGAAGACTTGGACTGAGCAACAGTGGATTGACGCATTTGCTAACGATGCAATGCTGCTAAAACGCCCAATTTTCGTTAAAGATGGAACAGCAGTGTTAGTAGGCTTTAGAGATGAGGCAGTAATTAAAACAAAATTAAAGCTTTAATTCAGATGGCTAATAGCTTTAACTCTTAATTTACAGCACATTATAAACCTCATCTATGTTGAAACCTAGATTTTTTAAAAGATATATTTATGTAGGTTGGGTGGAGTGAAATGCAACCCAACATTACCACCTTATTTATTATGTTGGGTTATGCGATCGCTGCACCCAATCTACAAAACTACGGTTCTCAAGGTAGACGAGGTTTAGTTATCTCATTATATAGATTTTTATAAAGTGCGTTTACTTCAAATAAACTTTCAATTCCAATAAATCCTAGCTAAGTGGTTAGCTAGAAAAATCTACTTGCTGAGATAGCTCAACTTACTTTAATGCCTCAAACTGCTGCCAACAAAGATATAATGCACGCGGCACGTGAAAACATCCTTTCCATTTTCCACCTTTGAGGTTTAACAATACTTCCCCACGTCGATTGAGATAGCCAAACCACTCACCGTACTCTGAATCGGCAAAGTGTGACCAGGCATAATCGTGCATCTTTTGATACCACTCCCAACATACCTCACGCCCTGTTAGACGATAGCCCATTGCTAATGCAACCAAAGACTCTAGGTGAACCCACCACAATTTTTGATCCCATTCCAATTGTTGTGGAGGATGACCGTCTGCATCCATAAAGTAATACAATCCGCCGTACTCGCTATCCCAAGCAAAATTCAGGATATTTAGCACCACATCAACAGCTTGGTTAATAGTTTTGGTATCGTTTTTCCGGTGGGCGATATCCATGATAAACCACATAGCTTCGATACCGTGACCAGGGTTAATCAGCCGTCCCTCAAAACAATCTATGTGGGAACCGTCAGGGGCAACATTTTCGTACATTAGTCCCCGCTCTGGGTCGAAAAAATTGGTCATCACTTCACTGACAGTCTCAGCTAGGACATTCTCTAGGGTTTCTTTTGGTAGCAGCCATTCCATTTCTAGAGTCAGGTTGGCTAAAATCATTGGTACAGCCAATGATTTCATCGGGCGTGTGCCGGGATAGGTTTTATTATATTTGCCTTTCGGGTTATCTTTACGGCGTAAAACGTTGTTATAAGCCTGCATTGCCACATCTTTTGCCCATTCTTCGCCCCCAGCGAGTGCATATTTACTAAATGCCATCGCTGCAAAGCAATCAGAAAAGATATTGTAAGGCTCAACCAGTGGTTTTCCCTCACGGGTGAGAGCAAAGTACCAGTTACCATCACTATCTCTGCCATGTTGGGCGAGAAAATTAGCACCATTGCTGGCAATTTTTAGCCAGTTTTCGCGCTTTTCTAGCTGGTTGTAAAGCATCGAAAAAGTCCACACTTGGCGGTTTTGCAGCCAGATGAATTTGTCTGTATCATAAATTTTGCCGTAGCGATCTAGGCAAGTGAAATAGCCGCCTTGTTGCCAATCAAGAGAATATTTTTCCCAAAATGGGAGTACGTCGTTGAGGAGGGCGTTTTTGTAAAGTTCAACGAGCGCTTGAAAATTATACTCCATAAATTTTCACTCCTTTTGTGCTAAAGCTAACAGCTTAATACCAATTCTGCATGAAGATGCACAGAATATTAAACGAACCGCCAAGTACGCCAAGAGCGCCAAGAATAGAGAGTTACTCATTTAGTGCAGCTTCACATTAAATTGGTATAACAGTTATCACTTTTTGGCTCGAACATGGAGCGTTCGCGTCAGTCTTTTACAAGATTTAGTCAGCAACAGTTATACTTCTATCTTGTATCTTGCACTATTCTCAATAACCGTAGGGGAGACAGTGAGGTTGTTATGAGCCAGATTAAACGAGTTGCGATCGTTGGAGGAAACCACGGTAATGAGTTAACAGGAGTATATCTAGTCAAAAAGTTTCAGCAGTATCCAAATTTAATTAATAGGACAACTTTTGAAACTCTGCCATTACTTGGCAATCTTAAAGCTATTGAAGAAGGTAAACGATACATTGACAGGGATTTAAACCGTTGTTTCACCAATCAAGGTTTACAAAATCCTCAACTCTCAAGTTATGAAGATACGCGGGCGAAAGCAATCCAACAAATACTGCAACCGCAAAATCTGCCATTTGTAGATGTAATTGTTGATTTGCACAGCACAACTGCCAACATGGGGTTAAGTCTGATTTTTTGTGATCTGAATCCTTTCTTACTTCGGTTAGCTGCTTATTTAAGTTCTATCAATCCGATGGTAAAGGTTTTTGTGAATCAGCAATCTAAAGAAGGTGGTTTTCTTCGTTCTTTGTGCGAATTGGGTTTTGTTATCGAAGTTGGTGCTGTGGCTCAGAATATTTTAAATGCTGAATTATTTCAGCAAACAGAGCAGCTTATTTATGCAATTTTAGACTATTTTGAAGGGTGCAATCAAGGTAATATTCCGCAGGCAAGCAGCCAGCTTACACTCTATCAATATATTGAAACTATCGATTATCCTAGAAGCGATGATTACGGCGGGTTGCAAAGTGGGGAGATTCAAGCCATGATTCATCCCCAGCTTCAGTTTAGAGACTATGAACCTTTGAATCCAGGCGATCCAATGTTTCTGACTTTTGCAGGAAAAGATATTTTCTATGAGGGAGAGTCTACTGTTTATCCTATTTTTATTAATGAAGCTGCTTACTATGAGAAAGGAATTGCGATGTATCTCAGTCAAAAGCTGCAAGAGGTAGTTTAATTTCTTTGCCCTTTTAACCAAGATTGCAAATCAGCTAGTAAATACTCAACCTGCTAGCCGATACATAATCACTTTTCCTTTCCAGTTTTCTTCCACAAATACCAGATACTCACCATTTGAACGACGAAATGCGCGGATACCATAAGGTATATCAATCCAGCCACTTTCGCTGCCAACTTCTGGGCCTGGTTTTAACTGTTGTACTTGCGCTCCCGTCTTGGCATTATAGACATATACCTCTGCGGTTTTGACTTTCACAGCAAATACCCGATCGCCCGCCACACTCATGGCTGCTGTAGATACTTCGCGTTTGCCGGTGGTGTCGTAGGGAATCACAACTCGCCACTTGGGGGTACGATTTCCTTTACTCCAATTGTCAAAACGAGCAATTTCAGATCCAGCAACTCCAGTATCGTCACCGAAGGCCGGATGAGCTACTGTAAAGCCTGACAAATACATACTATCTGTCTCGGGGAAATATTCGATCCGCCGCAAGTCGTTAAATATGCTGGGAGTAGTTTGCTTTTCCATCGAACCATAGTTGTAGATGGGGTTGCCTTTAGCATCTATTCCCTGTAAAGGATAGTGGCGAATGCCATCTTCTGTTCGCAAAGCTTTCCAAACATCTCCTTTGCTGTCTACCCACCATCCACCGATATAAGGATAATCTTTGCTGGTATCATATTCATTATTTTCAAATTTGCCATTACCGTTGCGATCGCGCCAGATCCATTCGCCTTTTTGTGGTTGATTCGGCGGCCAATTTCCGGCGAGAAATGGTTTGTCTGCGCCATTGCTACCGACAAACATTCCGGCTGGGATGGCAACTTTACCATCTTTATCTGGATTAAAACGATATATTTGCAGGAAGCTATTGTACATATCTGTGAGGAACAAGAACGGCTTCCCTTGGATGCGGCGCACAAAGGTTCCATCGGGTGATGTATGTAGACGGGGATCTTGAGGATATTTGAAAGGATTTAAGGTGTAAGCTTTGTAAGTCCATTGCTTACCAGCAGGCTTACTGTAATCCATGAGATAGTGTTCTTGTTTGGTGAATAAATCTACACCATCAGTTTTAGGATCGGCATCTGCATTATCGACGAATATCAATCCTAGCGATCGCCATATTAGTTTTCCCGATGGCGAGAATTTCCGTAAATCTGTTCCCGATTTGTTGAAACCATTACTATTGATATAGATATTACCTGAAGCATCTGCACCAACTCCGGTAAGTCCGTAAAGCTTCAAATCTCCAACTTCGCCAGCAACTCCTGTATAAATACCACCCTTAGAGCCAAAACTACCCGTCTGTACTGGCTGATCTTTGATGTCATAAATCAATATTTGCTGACGCGGGCCATTTTCTGCCACTAACAGCTTACCTTGACGATCAACTGCGATCGCAGTTGGTTCAACGATATCTGCAATCTGTTCGGGCAATTGCTTTCCACTCTGGGAATAATGTAAAATTTTGGCAGGTTTACTACCATTTTTGCTTTGAATAATCCACAGATTTTTTTGTGGATCAACAGTTATTGCTCCCGGATTGGCAAAGGTAAAACTGCGTACTTGCTTCATCGTATCAGTATCATAGACACGAATGCGGTTAGCAGCAAAATCGCTCACATACAACTCGCTTCCTACTGTTGCTAATCCAGTCACTTCACTTTTAGTACTGGTAATTAACATACTTTTATCCCAGCCACGCCCTTCAGGAAACGGTGCAGGTTTTCCCGACAAATCATAGCGTCTAACGCAATGCCAACTTGTACCTTCAGGGGGATAATCTTCGTCAGTTTTGCCCTTCGATCCCTGAGTCATGGCAAGGTAAATATATTTACTATTTGCTGTTACAGCAATGCCACCTCCACGACTCCAGCCGTGAGTATCGCCAATAGCACCAATAACCTTACCATCTTTATATATGGCTGCCTCCATTCCCGCCTCATCCCAATGGCTGTTGGTATAAACTGTGCCATGAGGAGAAACATACATTGCCTCAATATTGTTTTGTACCCGTAGATTTCCACTACCAATAGTGTTACCTATCCACGATGTTTTGTAAGTAAGGGTGGGTGTTTCAGTATTGTTTTGTACCAGCAGATTTGTACTGTCAATTGAATTACTTGTCCACGATGTTTTGTATGTAAGCGTGGGTGTTTCTGTTGTTGCCCAGTCTGTTGTAATACCAAGGGTAGTAACAATGACTCCAACAGTCAAACTGAGTAAAAAGTTGAAAGTTTTACTTCTTTGTAAATATCTAAGTTTAGATAATTTTTTGATTTGCTGATTAAGCTTGTGACGGAGTTTTCCTAACTCCGCCATTAATTTATTTATCATATAGTTTTTCAGCTTTTAATTATTTATATACAATCATTTTTTGAGAAATCAGTAAAAAATATAATTATTATAAATAAGCGATAATTTTACACTATCTTTACAAAAATTCTTTTATTATTTAATTTTTCAGCCAATATCTCTAAAATCTTCTTAAAGGTATTAATAGCTACCGTTTAGTAACCAAATATCGTAAATATTAATACATGATATTTCTATAATTATTAATTTATAGTGATTTTTGTCTCTCTATATCTAGTATTCACCTTGCCAATTCATAAGTATCATATATGTCCTAATCGGTATTATGTAGTTAATAAAAACACAAGGTTTCATCCCTTGTTGACGTTGACATATAAATAGTTTATAAATTGGTGTTCTATATAAAAATCTTATTGAAAATGTTGATTTGGAAATTCTAAACCTTGTCTACCTTGAGAACCGTAGTTTTGTAGGTTGGGTGCAGCGATAGCGTAACCCAACATAAAATTTGGTGGTAATGTTGGGTTACGTTTCACTCCACCCAACCTACATAAATATATCTTTTAAAAAACTCTAGGTTTCAACATAGATGAGGTTTAGTAATTAATCTTTGGAACATCCTGTAGTGGCTTACAGTTATACATCTCGACTATTTTCAGATATTTATAGGAGACATATTAGTGAAAAATAAACCAGAAAATTTAGCTTCATCATCTGCATCTATTCTCACATTGGGATTAGGCTGGTTTCCCAAAAATCCTGGAGGATTAGAAAGGTACATGTATGAACTAACTCATAAATTGGCAGCCAATAAAGACCAGGTTGAATTATGCGGAGTCGGTCTACCAGAGGCTGAACTAAATTCGCCGATTAAGCTGACTAACTTAGCTTCTCCCGATAGTGCTATTTGGCAAAGATTATGGTCTATTCGCACTAACTTTCAGAAAACAAGAATAAACAAACCAGATGCTATTAATCTACACTTTGCATTATATAGCTTTCCGCTTTTAGATATTTTACCAAAGGGAGTACCAGTTACTTTTAATTTTCATGGCCCTTGGGCTTCTGAAAGTCAGCAAGAGGTAGTTAATAAAAATCTCAGCCTTTTGATTAAGCATCACCTAATAGAAAAAAACACATATAATCGCTGCGATCGCTTCATTGTATTGAGCAAAGCATTTGGTAAAATATTACATGATAAATATCAAGTACCGTGGAGCAAAATTAATATTATTCCTGGTGGAGTCGATATTAACTGGTTTCAACCAAATTTATCACGCCAAGATGCTTGTAAACAGCTAGGCTGGCCAAACAATCGCCGGATTATATTTACATCACGCCGTTTAGTGCATCGAACGGGAGTTGATAAATTATTACAAGCTTTGGCTATAATTAAGCCTAGAATACCAGATGTTTGGCTAGCGATCGCAGGTCGTGGTCACATTCAAGCTGCACTACAACAACAGGCTACAGAATTAGGATTAGACGACAACGTTAAATTTTTAGGTTTTCTCCCTGATAAGCAATTACCTATAGCTTATCAAGCTGCGGAATTGACTATAATGCCTAGCCAATCTTTTGAAGGCTTTGGATTAGTAATAGTCGAATCTCTAGCTTGTGGTACTCCTGTTTTATGTACACCAGTTGGTGGGATGCCAGAAATTTTATCAGATTTTTCACCCGATTTAATTACTACTTCTACAGAAGCCTCAGCTATTGCTGAAAAATTAGAACAAGTGCTTTTGGGAAACATACCCATACCTTCACGAGAAGCCTGTCGTCATTACGCGACTACACACTACGACTGGAATCAAATTGCTCAACAAGTGCGAAATGTTCTATTAAATTAAACTAGAAACAAAAAAATTGCTTTGTAGAGACGCGATAAATCGAGTCTGAATCGTATTGTATTATAAGGAAGTTTTATGAAAATTTTTTTCTTAGACCAAAGCGGTAAACCCGGCGGTGCAGAATTATGTTTAATTGATATTGCTAAACCATACTCTCATAGCGCTTTAGTAGGTTTATTTGCAGATGGCCCATTTAAAGATTTACTACAGCAAAATCATATCCCAGTAGAAGTTCTCTCAACTCAAACAATCCAAGTTCGAAAAGAAAGCAGTTTGGTGCAAGGATTAAAGAGTTTAAAACAACTTGCACCTTTGATTACTAAAGTTATAAAAAAAGCGCATGAATACGATTTAATTTATGCCAACACCCAAAAAGCATTAGTTGTCGGAGCATTAGCAAGTTTTTTTAGTCGTCGTCCTCTGGTTTATCATTTACACGATATTCTCTCAAGCGAACATTTTAGTCAAACTAATCTTCGCATTGCGATTAACTTAGCTAATCGTTGTGCCTCATTAGTAATTGCTAATTCCCAAGCTAGTAAAACAGCCTTTATCCAAGCGGGGGGACGCTCAGATATAGTCGAAGTTGTCTATAACGGCTTTGATCCAAAAATTTATCAAACTGATGAATCTGACATTAATCAATTACAGCAAGAATTAGGATTGCCAGGAAAATTTGTAGTCGGACACTTTAGCCGTCTTGCACCTTGGAAAGGACAGCATATTTTAATTGATGCTCTTGCCAAATGTCCGCCAGAGGTGACAGTAATTTTAGTGGGGGATGCACTGTTTGGCGAACAAAATTATGTCAAACAATTACACCAACAAGTTGCCGATTTGGGACTAAAAAACCGCGTTAAATTTTTAGGATTTCGTTCAGATATTCCCCAGTTAATGGCAGCTTGTGACTTAGTGGCACATACTTCTACTTCCCCAGAACCCTTTGGTAGAGTGATTGTTGAGGCGATGCTATGTGGAAAACCTGTAGTTGCAGCAAAAGCTGGGGGTGTAATGGAATTAGTAGAACATGGACTTAATGGTTTTCTAGTGACACCAGCAGAACCCCAGGAACTTGCACAGGTGATTATCACCTGTCTTCAGGAGACGGAAATAACTGCAACTATAGCCAATAATGCCAGGACTACTGCTAGTCAGCGTTTTGATGTTGCAACTATTAATCAGCAAATTGCTCAACTGTTGTCCCACAGATTCTAGTAGTCTGCCAACCCAAAAATGCGCTTGTGAGGACTGGGGAAAGGGGAAAGGGGAAAGGGTAAGGGATTTAAACCCTTTCCCCCTTACCCTTTACCCCGCCAAGTTCACTTGGCGAACTTCTAGTACACGGTGGCAGAATTAGGGGACCCCTATAAATAATTTTGGATAATTTGTTTTTTGGAAACCCCTTGTCTTGCGTTGTCTGGTTAAATAATATGAGTTGTTGAGCGCTGCCTACGGCGGCAAGCTACGCTAATTTTGCTCTCAACTTAGCTACACTAAATTGATTATGCACATGTTTCAAGCGATCGCATTAGGCCGCTTCCCGCAGTTGTGGTTGTGACTGCACACTCACCTCTGGAAACGAAAGCGAGAGTTGTTCTGCTTGAGGGACTGCGGCTTGCTCCAAAACTTGAACTTCGATATTCACGCTCACCAAATAACTGCCTGTATCAGCACCAACCGCTTCAGCAATTAGTTTAGCAATGTCTGGGCGTTTGGCAGTTAGCGGATCGCGTAAAATACACCGATCCCATTCATGTTTGGCAGTCGGATTGAGGTTGAGAATGTAATGCTTCATCATCGAACTAACCCTTGAATCCATCTTCCAGAAGGTTTTCACACAGCCGTTAGGCATTTAATTAGGCTTTGTGGACGCTATATCTATTATAGTATATTTGTACTAAAAAGCTATATTTGAGTGAAAAAGTAGTACATCTGTGTGCTGCTACCATATTCGCGTGCTACATCCCATTGTTTTAAGGGCAGATGCGAAGAATAGAAGTGCGATTTTACAGCAGTTTGCAAGTAAGTGAGATAGAAAATGCAAGACTCACGCATCAAAATATAAAAATGTTTCTATCTCCCGCCTCATACCTCAAAAATTGTAGCTTTGTACTTAATGCAAAGGAAAACTGCTTTATCTATTCCCTTTTTGTCTAATTTGGTGGCGCATCTGAATATCTAATCCTTAATTCCAGAAAATCTGCCCATAGGTAATGCTAATAAAAAAGTATTGCAATTAAGCTTACAAAGTAACGCTTAATTTTATACAAATCTCTATATGGTAGATATCTATATTATTGACCTATTTGTAATTGGTCTACTTCTGCTGATGGTAACATTAGGGTCAGGTTGGATTGCTCGCCTACCTCTTTCTTTTGCCCTAATCTATCTACTAGTTGGTATTTTACTAGGCCCTTATGCCTTTGGGCTGATTCAATTACGTCGAGATGAAGTTTTTAATGCCGAACTACTGGAAAAAATAACAGAACTTGTAGTAATTATTTCTGTGTTTAGCTGCGGCTTAAGAATTGTTCGTCCTCTAAAGTTGGGGGCTTGGGGTATTACAGCCCGATTGATTGTATTTTTGATGCCAATTTCAATTCTTGCGCTGGCTGTTGTGGGTAAATTGTTTTTAGGGATGAATTGGGGAGAAGCAATTTTATTAGGAGCAATTCTCGCACCAACCGATCCAGTATTAGCATCAGAAGTACAACTTACCGATATAAACGATAAAGATGAGTTGAGATTTGGTCTAACTTCTGAAGGTGGGTTAAATGATGCTTTAGCTTTTCCCTTCGTTTATTTTGGTCTTCATGCGTTAAAAGATGACAACTGGGGTAACTGGTTTCAACAGTGGATTGCGGTTGATTTAATTTGGGCGATCGCAGCTGGTATTGTTATGGGAATTGTTGTTGCCAAATCTATAGTCTGGATTGAAAAGAAAATTCAAAAACGCCGTCGTGCTGATGAGTTAATGGAAGATTTTATTGCTATTAGCACAATTTTACTAACTTATTCTTTAACAGAAATGGTTAATGGCTATGGGTTTTTAGCAGTATTTGTTGCGGGGTTAGTTGTCCAACGCAGTTATAGAGACCCCGAAAAACCGCTAGCACAATTAGAATTTGTTGAGCAAGTTGAAAAACTGCTGGAAGTTGGAACAATTTTACTATTGGGATCAATATTATTATTCCAGCCAATCCTCAATTACGCTATGCAATCTTTATTGGTGATAGTTTTATTATTATTTATAATCCGACCTGTAGGGGTTTGGATTAGCACAATAGGCAAACGTCCTGTAGAATCGCACCGCCGAACCTTTCATCCAGGAACTAGGTGGTTAATTGGATGGTTTGGTATTCGCGGTGTCGGCTCTTTATATTATCTCGCCTATGCCTTTAGTAATGGCTTAAAAGGTGAGGCTGCCGAACAAATTGCTTGGATAACTTACACTACCATTGTAGCTTCTGTGATTATACATGGCATTACTGCAACTCCATTAATGAAGTGGTATGAGCGCAATATTGCTAATCAGAGAAAGGCTAATACCCCGACGACAGTTGATGAATTTGAATAAAATAAATTTTGGTATTGTGTGTTAATACCAAAGGTTAATTTTCTAAAGCTGTACACCATTCGGGGATAAGCTTTCAATTTTACTCCCCTTCCCTTTGAGGGAAGGGGTTGAAGGTTAGGTCTATGATTCTCTATTTACCAGTCACCTTTTCAATAACTCCTTTAGCTTTTTCACCAAAAGTTTCTGGGGGATTTTGTTCTTGTTCAGCCTTCAAATTTCTTTCGTAAGTCTTCTCTATAGTAGTAAGGTTTTTTGAATCTTTTATTGCTTGCTCATAAGCTTCTTGTCGTTCTTCTTCTTGAATACCAATACCTGGGTCAAATTCGTTAGCACGATTAATTTTTTCTTCAGAATTTGGTTTATACTCTGGCGGTATTAGCTTTAATTCTTCAAGAGTAGTTGCATAACTAGCTTGCTGAACAAAAATGAAAGAACCTGACAAGCTAATGAAAATAATTAAACCAACGACCAAAAAGCTTGAACGTAAGGCTTGCTTTAAAGTTAATAAAATTTTTTGCACAAAAAAATGCTCCTCTTCTTATTTTATGAGCCGTGGTAATGTATAAATATATTCAATATTTCAGGCTCACAGGCATCCTAAATGTTTACGTACAGTTTTTACTTCTACCGCAAGGTATATTAATTTTTACCTCTAGTAGGGGCCTATATTTGTACGCCCCTACCTCTGTATCTGAATATTTCGTAAAATCGGATGACATCCTCACAGTGTGCTTAACCCAAGCAAGCGTATTAAGTTATAACCAACTGTGATTAATTTTAATTCCTCTGCTTTGCATTGCTTCTTCAAATAAATCTGTTGGGAGTGCTTCTTCCACAGCAAAAACACCTGGCTTCTTCAGTTTACCTTCTAGCAAGAACTCGGCAATACTACCTGTACCACAACCAGAAGCCACGGCTGTATTTTCATGCACTACAGTTGAACAATAAACAGCAGTTTCACCATCTTTTTTCCCTGTAACTTCTGAACGAACTGCTACACCAATCCCAGTAAAATTATTAGTGACATCTGTCATTGAATGGCTGACATGAGACAGAAATTCAATCATGTAACGGCGCTGCATTAACCACTTGGGGAAAATATGTGCCGCAATCCAAGTTAGGTGATTGTAAAAATCGGGAACAGAGCCAAACTTAGTAATTACAGTTTTTACTGATGGGAAAGCTTTGGGCAATGTAAAGGTTTCTGGCATATCAAACCAGTAAACTCCGGTGCGTCCATAAGGCGGTGGAAAATCAACTAATTCTCTTTCACTATAAGGCTTAATTATCTCCCATTTTCCATCTATCCAAGTCTCAAAAGGATACTGCAACCCCAGAAAAGTTGTCCGCATCACTGTAATGCCAGCACCACCAGAACCGGAAACTAAATAACTTAAATGGATCTTTTCTGGTTTATCAAATTGTTCAACGCCTTGACGTACCATGCTGTTAGAAATACCAGGAAAAATGCCAGTATTAATAATTGCCGTCACACCAGCAGCAGCAGCTTTTTTACTAAAATTGAGAGCTTTGCTGGTATAAGAACGATGGTCGCTGACATCTACATAATTAACGCCTTGAGCAATACAGGTTTCGAGAACATTAGTATCTCGATAGTGAAATGGACCAGCACAATGGATGACTAAGTTAGAGTTTGCGATCGCATCTCGCAACTTGTCAACTTCTGCCAAGTCCAATACCAAAAACTCCACTTGTCCTCCTGAAGACAAGCTGACAGCCTTCCCAAACTCCGCAGAACGTCCGGTAATTGTAATTTGAGCCTGCGTATGGTTAGCGAGATCCTGAGCAACACTGCTACCAATCCGCCCTCGTCCACCAAGAATTAAAACTCTGTCTGTCATTACTCCAGATTCGCAACACTAACCTTATTTCATCAGTTTTGCGTCCTGTTTGCCATCGGTTATAAGTATGATTTATAGCATTTAAAGAGTTATGTAAAGTAGCACAGATATGCGCCTTTACATTTGCGCCTCAATTTGCCTAACTACCGTCAGCGCCGAATAACTCACCCCAGCAGTACCTTCGCCGGGATGGGTGGAATCACCAACTAACCACAAATGCTGGATGGGTGTCCGATTGGCGAACCCAAAGGGGCCAAAGGTGGGAATCCTTTGACCTATGCCGCCAACTATACCGCGATCGCGGGCTGTAAAATGAGCAAAGGTGCGCGGTGTTGCCGCTTCTTGATAAATAATCGTTTCTGGTTTGAGATAGAAGTATTGAGCAAGACGAGCGATCGCTTCTTGGGTAAACTTTTCTTTTAGTCCTTCATAATCTTCAGTCTCCCACCACTGTGCAGGATCGACAAATGAAGAAGCAATAATTGTCGCTTTCCCTTCTGGTGCGCGACCGTCTCCAGGATGACTGACAGAAACAAACAGGGAATTATTCTCGCCAATGGGACCATTGACATCGTACAAAAATTGTAGGTGGGGAGGACACCCAGGCGGAATCGCGCTAGCATCTACACCCAAATAAACCACAAACGCACCCGATGCTTGGGGCAGTTTTTCCACCCGGTTTTTATATCCAGATGGCGCTTGTTCTCCCAATAACTGCACCAAGTTTTGCACGGTGACGTTGCTAACTATGTGGTCGGCGGCTTCTGTCCAGACTTCGCCAGTTTTCTGATTTCTAATGACTACAGCAGTAGCTTTGCCGTTTTCTACTTTGATTTCTTCTACAGTGTGGCGCATCAACAATTTGCCGCCATCTCTTTCTAAAGATTGTACCAAGCGATCGCTCAATACTTGCATACTGCCCTGGAGGTGAAACAATCCTTGGGGCAGTTGCGATACACTCAACGCTGTGGCTGCATAAAGTAATGCTGTCTCGTCTGCATCCACCTGGGAGTATAGCTTCAGTTGTAAATCTAAAAAAGTTCTCAATCGCTGGTCATTTCCCAATCCACATAACCGTAAAGCATCTCCTACCGTAAGCAAAGTAAAGGGTACAGTAATTAATGTACTGGGACGTACTGCTTGCGCTAGTTGCCACAAATCCCATAAATTACGTGGGGGTAGTACCGGGTCGCGTCCTTGAAATTCCCAACTGGCATCGAACAAAGTTGCCATCAATTGCCAAAACGGTTCGCTACCGGGAAACTGTCTTTGTCGTTCCTCTTGCCATTTCTCTTGGTCGCGCCAGACATTAATCGGTGTGCTTTCCCCAGGTAAATACACGGCACAAGCAGGGTCACAAGGCGTTGCTGGCGGCAAATCTATTTCTAATTCTGAGAAAATGCGGTGGTGAATTCCTCCTGGTTCCAACCCCGCCACCTGAGTTGCGCCCACATCAAAGGTAAATCCCTGCCGTTTAAACGTCGAAGCACAGCCTCCTGGTACGAGGGCCTGATCCAAAACTAAGACGCTGTAACCTCTATGAGCTAATAATGCTCCAGCAGTCAGTCCACCTATTCCGGCACCGATAACGACGACATGAGAGTTACTTTTGTCAAGAGTAATGCTGGACATTGATTAGTTTCTTTAAAATTCTTAACATTTTTACTTATAATTTTACCTTAATCTCTAAGCGTAGGCGTAGCCCGCCGCAGGCATCGTAGATAAAAGGGCGGTTAGAAACCGCATCTACACAGACAAAACCCGCCTACGCGGGTTAAATAAAAAACCTTAATTTTCTCTTATTAGCCCACGAAGGTGGGCTTTGTTTGTGTAGCCGCGAATTCCATGATACTGTTGGCGAATTCGTGAAGGGTTAGACCCCTCACCCCTAAAACCTTGCTTTTGAGTTGCTTTCCGACCCCGCAATAAATTGCAGGCTAATAGCTGAAGTGCGTTTCAACGCACTGAATTAACATGGATTGGGGATAAGGGGTTAGACCCCCTATTAATTCGCCAACAGTATCATTCCATTCACCGGGTCTTAATTTGACTATCCTAAACCCAGAAAATTCGAAATCAACGGTAACAGATTGCTGCACTGTTCAACCAACTTTGTGGCACTGGGTAAACTAGAAATTGTCCCTTTCAAAATCTTGATAGCTGTTTTCGCCGCCTTTTGCATCGCTCCCTCTTGAGGATTTTTCCCGGCTTCTGCTAAGGCTTTCACCTGTTCTAATGCCTCAGCTTTATCTTCTGGCGGTAAGTTTGTATCAGCTTCAATTGCTGCTTGCAATTGCGTCAACAATTCCTTAATTCCGGGTTTATCAGGTTCGGATGATTCTGGTAACTGGTTGATAGTATTTGTTACTGTACCGCTAATATCACCTAAATTTAAAGCTTGTCCACTAGCATTAAAATCTCTGCCAACACTGCCAATTTCAATTTTGCGGCTGGCATCATTACTGTTAGTCATATTTTTATTCTCAACTTTATTGTCAACTTGAACATTAATCGGCTTATTTGCCAACAAAGTTACAATCTCTTTCATTTCTGCACTTTGTTGGCGATAGATAACTATTTCATTATCTTTAGCCTGTAATTGTGCTTTATATTTTTCTTCTACAGCTTGCAGTGCCAGTTGATAATTTTGCGTAAAATCGCTATGAATCTTCTCTTTATCAGCACCATCAGTTACACCGACCTTAACGACAACAACGCCATCACCTTTATTTTCAATACTCTGTAGAGCTAATTCTGTGTCTTCATTTTGGTCTTGCACTTTTTGGAAGGCGTTAACAAAAGCCTTCCAATCGATGCCATTGCGAAAAATTAAATCAACAGTATTTAAAACTTCTTCAAACAGCTTAGTAAATTCTCCTGGTTGAAAGTCGCCACTACTGGGACGGCGTTCGCGATCATCTGTGTTAGACTTAGGATTTTCTAAAAGATAGATAAAGCGACAATCTACATTATCTAATTTAGTTGTACTTTCAATATTCCAAGCTTCTACACAAGCACCAGTCATTTGAGCGCTTGTGAAGTTAGTACCTACAGCTTGAGCTAGAGTTAGATTTGCCCAATCTAAACAAGCGCTTTGGAAGGTAGCTTCTGTAATATCAGCATTTTTTAGATTTGCTTCTTTTAAATCTGCGCCGATGAGGTTTGCGCCTTTTAAGTTCGCACCAGCATAGAATTTTCCTCTACCATTGCCGGTTACTAACAAATTGAGAACACCTTGGTTAGCTAATATCGGGTGGTCTACTCTAGCAAAGTCCAATTTTTTAGCTTCATAAAAACGAGTACGTGTTAGGTTAGCCTTTCTAAAATCTGTATTTATTAGAATTGCACCAGTAAAATCAGTATTAGTCAAATCAGTATTACGAAAACTTGTACCACCTTTTGCAGCCAAGGCGATCGCAATTGAAAAAATCAAATTAGGTTTTCTATTTTCAGCTAAAGCACGGTATCCTATGTAGCTACCTAAAAGTATTAAAATCCAAGTCCAATAGCAACTCCAAACTAAATCTACCCAAGCCCAATTCCAAGACCATATTGGTTCAGAAGATAAATACTTCCATCCGTTTCGAATAAAAACTCGGGTTATAGACCCAGTTATTCCACCAGATAAGAAGCCTAATACAACAATTCCAGTTAATTTATTGGCAAAAATTTTAGATAATACTAAGGTTAGGGCGACTATTCCAGATATAACGATTGCAACAAGTACAGCCAAAATCAAAGCTTGTATCCAGCGACGAAGCACTTGATATTCATTTAAATTCAGTATAGAGCTAATTGCAGCTGGAAATATCAAAACTATTAACGTCAATATGATAGTTACTAAAGATAATGTCAGACCTTTCCAAATAGTGATAAAAGTAAAGACTGATAGCATTATAATCATAACTATACCGAAAACGAAAGCATTTTGTTCAAATGCTTTATTGCCCAAACTCCACCAAGTCGACCCATTGGTTGTAGCACAGGCAAATAATGATAGAAATGCAACAATAAATAAACCTACTATCCAACTAATTACCCAATATTTTTGTAGTCCAGCCTTAGTACCTCTGAAGTCAGCATCTTTGAGAATAGCATTAGTAAAATTTGCCCCTCGAATATCCGCCTTGCTAAAGTTTGACCCCGTCAGATTTTGACTTTTAAAAGAGCGACCTCGGAGATTTTGACCGGAGTAGTCTAGCTGCATAATCACTAATTCGTAATTCGTAATTGAAAAAGTTAGATGAAATCTGGGTTTGGGGGTTTGAATCTGGTGACTGATTTTAGAGAACTGATGTTACTGAGATTTTATACAACTTTACTGTGCAAGATTACCGATTTTGTGAAATTTTCATCAATATTATTCATAATGAGTCCACATACTTAAAACTTTCACAACTCGCTTTTCTTCTCGCATTCCAGGAACTTGTAGTATGTGCAACGTTTCTTGGATTGCGTTCCAGTCTTCAAGAGCAATAAGTGTTTGCGTTAATTTAATAAATAAAATATCGTCCCCGTTAGTCACGATCCCTCGGCAAAGCTGACCAAACTGAAAGCACGGTTTTTTTAGACTCTAACACTATGACCCACAACTGATTTTGCAGCGCCAAAATGTCAATCCGCCCACGTAGTAATTATTCTGCATTATCCAGCACCAACTCTACTGATGACTCTGCGGCAATTTTAAAAGGAGGATCGCAAGGTTTTACGATCACTAGCAAGAGAGACACAACCAACAACATCACTGTCCCTGCCAACAAATCAGCTTCAGCCTGATGATATAGATATCTGCGTCGCGGTACATCCAAAGAGTTTTTTCAGCTTCAGTAATTTCAGCTAATCCCCCAGATTGTTGTGAGATAAACTGCTCGTCCTTAATTTGGACTAAACCAAATCCGGTCTAGGCATCCATTAAGCTGGTAATTGCTGCTGTCTGTGTCATAGTTTTTTTACCTTGCTGTGTATGGAAAACCCAGCCTTCCGGTATTATGACTTCTCTTATATATATAGTGTGAGATTATTACATTTTTTATTGCACCAGAACTACTACAATTACTATTGATGCTAGATAATGGGAAGGCTTTGACATTTTCTTCCCAATCTAGCCCAGGAAACAATAATTAACACTTATGCGAACTCATTATTGCGGCGAACTCCGAAAAGAACATATTGGAGAAACTGTTACCTTTTACGGATGGGTAGACCGTCGCCGCGATCACGGTGGTGTGATATTTTTAGATTTACGCGATCGCACTGGAATTGTCCAAATCGTCAGCGATCCGCAACGCACCCCAGATTCCTACGAACATGCGAACGCCCTGCGAAATGAATATGTTGTCGAAATCACTGGTAGGGTAACACAACGTCCCGAAGAATCGCTGAATACCCGCATCCCTACAGGCGAGGTAGAAATCTACGCTGATAAAATTGAACTCCTCAATGCTGTCCGCAAACAGTTACCTTTCCAAGTTTCTGTAGCTGACACCGAGACAGTGCGGGAAGATTTGCGGCTGAAATATCGCTATTTGGATTTGCGACGCGAACGCATGGCGCAAAATTTGCAACTGCGTCATCAAATTGTCAAAGCCATGCGTCGTTATCTCGAAGATTTGGAAGGTTTTATCGAAGTCGAAACCCCAATACTTACCCGTTCTACCCCAGAAGGGGCGCGGGATTATGTTCTACCCAGTCGCGTCAATCCTGGTGAGTGGTATGCTTTGCCGCAATCACCCCAGCTATTTAAACAATTGCTAATGGTATCCGGCTTAGACAGATATTATCAGATTGCCCGTTGCTTTCGTGACGAAGACTTACGCGCCGATAGACAACCAGAATTCACCCAGTTGGACATGGAAATGAGCTTCATGTCCCAAGAAGAAATTATCGAACTAAACGAGAACTTAGTTTGTCATATCTTCAAAACAGTTAAAGGTATTGAGTTACAGCGCCCTTTCCCTCGTCTGACTTACGCTGAGGGAATGGAACGCTACGGTAGTGATAAACCAGATACCCGCTATGGTTTGGAATTAGTTGATGTCTCAGATATTGTGAAAGACTCTGGTTTCAAAGTCTTTCGGGACACTGTTACTAATGGCGGTATCGTCAAAATCCTCCCCATTCCTAACGGTAACGATGTAATTTCTAATGTCCGCATTAAACCAGGCGGCGACTTATTTAAAGAAGCCAGCGAAGCCGGTGCTAAAGGTTTAGCTTATATCCGTGTCAGGGATGATGGCGAAATTGACACCATTGGCGCGATTAAAGACAACTTAAGCGAAGAACAAAAACAAGAAATTTTACGCCGTACAGGTGCTAAAGCTGGACATTTGCTCTTGTTTGGGGCTGGTGATGCTGCTACAGTTAATAAAACTTTAGATAGATTACGGCAAGCGATCGCTAAAGAATTTAACTTAATCGATCCAGAAAAAATCAACTTGCTATGGATTACAGATTTCCCGATGTTCGAGTGGAATGCTGACGAAAAGCGTTTAGAAGCACTACACCACCCGTTTACAGCACCACATCCTGATGATTTGAGCGACTTAAAAACCGCACGCGCCCAAGCTTACGACTTGGTACTCAACGGCGTAGAAGTTGGCGGCGGAAGTCTGCGGATTTATCAGCGAGAAATTCAACAGCAGGTGTTTGAAGCTATTGGTTTATCTCCTGAAGAAGCACAAAGTAAATTTGGCTTTCTCTTAGAAGCATTTGAATATGGTACACCGCCGCATGGTGGCATCGCCTACGGTTTAGATCGTTTGGTAATGTTGCTAGCTGGGGAAGAATCCATTCGAGATGTTATTGCTTTTCCGAAGACACAACAAGCGCGTTGTTTGTTAACAGATGCACCTTCGAGTGTCGATGCTAAACAGTTGAAAGAATTGCACGTTGCTTCGACTTATAAACCAAAGTCTTAGTGAACTAAATAATTGTCTAAGTAAGGTGGGCAATGCCCACTAGCCTTTTCAAGGTGGGTAAACATTTTCGGACAATAATTCCTCTTATCTCTGTGTTCTCTGCGCCTCTGTGGTTCAATAAATCACTTTTAAACCGCAGAGCCACAGAGAGCGCAGAGAGGAAACCAGAGATTTTAGGAGTGAATTTGCAAGGGCTAGATTGCCCACTAACTACTTGCAATTATGCATTGATTCTCTTTAAAACACTAGGTTGAGTTGTACAACAGTCTCAAAAATAAAAAGAAAGTTCAATTACGAAAGCTTGCTATTCTTGTTGAATTGATGAGGATACTTAATGAAAGTTTTCTTAGCTAATATTAATCATCTTGAAAGTGTTTCAGTATTATTTGATAGATATCGTATTTTTTATAATCAGACATCAAATATTGAAGCTGCCAAAGACTTTCTCAAGGAACGTTTCAACAATAATGATTCAGTAGTATTTGCAGCTAGTGACAATGGGCAATTAGTTGGATTTACTCAGCTTTATCCCAGCTTTTCTTCAGTGTCGATGAAACGAGTATGGATATTGAACGATTTGTATGTAGAAGAGTCGCATTGCCGCAGGGGAATTGCAAAATTATTGATGAGTGCTGCGGAAGAATATGCAAAAGAAAGTGGAGCAATTCGTGTAATTCTATCTACTCAAATTTCTAACATAACCGCGCAAAAACTCTATGAAGTGCGAGATTACATTAAGAATGAAGAGTTTTACCATTACGCTTTGCGGTTGTAGTAATACCATGACATCAAATTGAGCTATTATGTCCGCATAATTACAGTACTTACGCAAAAGAATAGCCCAAACCCTAATTTCCCGGTAGGGGCAATTCATGAATTGCCCTTACCGCGTATAGTTTTGCGTAAGTCCTAAATTAGTTATAATTGTCACCGTAATTGTACCTCAGATCCCAGTTGTTCCACTTAATCTGCTCTCCTGATTTTTGGGTAGAGAAGGCAAAGTGTAGCTTTGGCGGGGTGGGTTATTAGGGTTTAATAAATAATCAAGTGGGCATAATATTAGTTGCTGATAATATATGATTTGGCGTGGATTGAATCGAAAAATAAGGCTAGTTTTTCCGATAATTTTACTTCTAGTATTTATAGTAGTAATTTCAGAGCAGGAACTTTTTGCAAGAGAACCCCAGCTAGTACAACAAGAAAGCAATTACGCGATACATACTCGACAAGATTTTAATCAATCTAGTTTTTATCCAGTTGTACAAATCCCATCTGCAAAACTTTATAAACCCATTGGCAACTGGGTAGGAAAGTTAATCTTACCAACGAAACAGCAATTACAAGATGGTTTAGATTGGGTATGGATGGAAGTGCAATATGCACCACCCACAGCACAAAATTTGCTAGGAAAAATTGTGCGTCTGGAGTGGAAAAATAATGAAGATTTGCTTGCTAAAGTTAAAGCTGTAACGCGAGATATAAATTTAACCTCAGAAGTCATTAAAAGTCAGAAACAAGGGAATATTCATCCTTTTCGACTCAATGGAGTTCGTCAAGTAGGTATTTTACGTTCTTTGGCTGGTGCAAATCCTCAAGATGATGCAATTGTTGCTTTAGATTCAAATACAATCATCAATGCAGATGAAGAAAAACCTATTTTGCAAATTGAACGCGAACCTGTTTTAGCAACTGGTAGATTTTATGGATTGGTAAAAATAATTAAACCGATTGAATCTAATTTTTTATCTACAAAAGATAAACAAAATAGAAATTATTTTTCTGTCCAGCACTATAACCCTAATTCAAATAAATTTGATGGGGTTCAAGAAACTATTCGTATTCCTCAACAAGTGATAGATACGCGAGACTTTGCGCCTTCAAGTTCGCAGGAAATCGAAAAATCACCTGCGGGTGAGGATGGTTGGTATATTTATGGTGCTAAAGATGCAAATGCCGTATTTACAGTAAGTGCCCTTGCACCTCGTTCATTGTTTCAAATTCAACCCCGTCAAATTATTACTGGTGAGGAATTAGGGCTCAATTATATCAAAGAGGTAAATTGGCGAAATAGCGAGAAGGATAAAGGTAAATTCAATACTGCCTTGTTAAAACCTGTAGAAACATCTATATCAAAATGGCAACAAGGCGATAAAGCGATTGTACTACACTTATTCGGTGGAATTGGCGGACGTAAAGCTGAACCAATCGGAGTACCTAATACTATCACTGGACATTTTGCTTTTGGAATCGCAGAAGTTGTCCGCGACGAGTTTACTAACGAATTACGCTTTGAGACTAAATACCATCAAATTTATGCCCATAACCCTGATGGAATTATTGCCGGAACGCATACATGGGCTGATTATATGGGTAATTTACAACGTGGCTGGCTAGCAACACGTCCAGTATCAGATATTCTGATTAAATTCGACCCTGTAACCCAAGATTATAATTTTGATGGCATTAAACTTTCGCCTTTAGACGAATTCCAGCAACAATTACAGGTAACAATGGCACGTTATCGCGTTGGCGATGGTACTGGTGGCGCAATGGTATCTCCTGGTACATCATGCGTCCAAGACTCAAGCCAAGCACTTTATGCTGCGATAATGGCAATTAAAAACCAAGTTGCGAAAACTCCTCAAATTCAAACTTGGGTACGCAAAAATCCGAATCATCCGCAAACATTACGCTTTCAGCAGCTAGTTGAATTAGGTAAATCTTTAGAACAACAATTAGCACCCTTGGGGATAGTTCGTGCTGATTGGCAGAGTCAAGCAGGCGTACTCGCAGGCACGGGAATAGGAAAAACGACGAAACCATTTCAAGATGGTAGTATTTGGGCTGGTTTGACAACGTGGCGAACAATCATGCCAAGACAAGTACATGATGATCTCGCCGCGATATTTCTCAAACATGGTGCAACTTTGCAAGTATTGCGAACCAATCAAGTAGGTGGTTGGCAATCCAATATTACACCCCTTGCACCAACAGTCTTTTTAGGGCAAATGAAGATTCCTTTTACTAATATTGCACCGCTTCCAATTATTTTAAATCGTTTTCTAGCGTCGTTAGTAATTCCTACACAACAAGATTGGTTAATTCTGGTTTTACTGCTGATAATCTATAGTATTATCGCTCTACCTTATGGCTGGAAATTAGGATTTTTACGGCTCCAATTTTGGTCTGTAAGTTGGATCGATCAATGCCTATTAACATTACGTTGTTTATTTGCACCTGCGATTATCGAAGAACTCATTTTTCGCGTTATCTTGCTTCCTCATCCTAGCGAAATCACCAATTGGTTACGATGGAGCTTATGGGCAATAGTTAGTTTAGTATTATTTGTTTTGTATCATCCATTGAATGCTAAAACATTTTTTAAAGCTGGAAATCCCACATTCTTGAATCGGGTTTTTCTTACTTTAACTTTATGGTTAGGAATTATATGTACTGTTGCATATACCTTAACAGGATCTTTCTGGGTGATAGTTTTAATCCACTGGGTTGTAGTAGTAGTTTGGTTAATTGTTTTTGGAGGAATAACAAAATTAGATAACAATCAAAAAATTAATAAAGCTCAAACGTAATACACCGTAGCTTCAAAAGGGGGACTTTAATTCTAGTTCTCCCTTTTTATCGATGGATTTAGAAGGCGATCTAAAACTTTTGATACTGACAGGAGGGCTTTTCAAACATCCTCCAAGAGCCAATACGGTTCAGTTAACGTCAAAACTCTTCAACTGCGTAACTTTCTTTTGTCACTCTAGGCAGAGGAAAAAGAGAAAAACTCTGACCAAAGAGATAAAAATAGATGATTGTGCAAGGTATTCATGATGCTAATCAAGTAAGAAAATCCTGTAGAAAGTTGAGGAATAGGAAATACCTTGAGCCAAGGTTTAATCAGGTTAAAAAGGATGATTG